>JBAXJZ010000184.1:0-7979 GCA_037137595.1 Burkholderiales bacterium
CTTCGGGCGCCGCGGTGGACGGCCCGGCGATCGTCGCCGAGGCCACCGCGACCACGGTGGTCGAGCCCGGCTGGCGCGCCACCATGACCGCGCGCGGCGATCTGGTGCTCGCCCGCGTGGTCGCCCGCCCGGCGCGGCAGGCGGTCGGCACGCAGGCCGACCCGGTGATGCTCGAGATCTTCAACAACCTGTTCATGTCCATCGCCGAGCAGATGGGCTACCGGCTGCAGAACACCGCGCACTCGGT
Organism: Burkholderiales bacterium; assembly: GCA_037137595.1. GTDB lineage: Bacteria > Pseudomonadota > Gammaproteobacteria > Burkholderiales > Burkholderiaceae_E > UBA4615. The sequence continues at coordinate 248 of JBAXJZ010000184.1, forward strand.
GAACATCAAGGAGCGGCTCGACTTCTCCTGCGCGGTCTTCGACGCCACCGGCGCGCTGATCGCCAACGCGCCGCACATGCCGGTCCACCTCGGCTCGATGGGCGCGAGCGTGCAGGCGGTCATCGCCGACAACGCCGGCCGGATCGCGCCGGGCGACGTCTTCGTGCTGAACGACCCGTACCGGGGCGGCACGCACCTGCCCGACGTCACCGTGGTCACGCCGGTCTTCGACGAGGCCGGCCGCGAGATCCTGTTCTGGGTCGGCTCGCGCGGCCACCACGCCGACATCGGCGGCCTCACGCCGGGCTCGATGCCGCCCGACAGCCGCCACATCGACGACGAGGGCGTGCTGCTCACCAACCTCAAGCTCGTCGAGGCGGGCGTGCTGCGAGAGGACGCGCTGCGTGCGAAGCTGCGCGGCGCCACCTACCCGGCCCGCAATCCCGACCAGAACGTGGCCGACCTGCAGGCGCAGATCGCCGCCAACGAGAAGGGGCGCGAGGAGCTGCTGAAGATGGTGGCCCACTTCGGCCTCGACGTCGTCCAGGCGTACATGCGCCACGTGCAGGACAACGCGGCGGAGTCGGTGCGGCGGGTCATCGGCTCGCTGAAGGACGGCGCCTACGCGCTGCGACTCGACAACGGCTCGACGATCCGTGTCGCGGTCACGGTCGATCGTGCGGCGCGCCGGCTGAAGGTGGACTTCACCGGCACCTCGGCCCAGGGCGACAACAACTTCAACGCGCCGAGCGCGGTCACCACGGCCGCGGTGCTCTACGTGTTCCGCACGCTGGTCGACGACGAGATCCCGATGAATGCCGGCTGCCTCGAGCCGATCGACATCGTGATCCCCGAGGGCTGCATGCTGAACCCGCGCCATCCCGGGGCGGTGGTGGCCGGCAACGTCGAGACCTCGCAGTGCATCACCAACGCCGTCTACGGCGCGCTGGGCGTGATGGCCGCGAGCGGCTGCACGATGAGCAACTTCACCTTCGGCAACGACCGCCACCAGTACTACGAGACGATCTCCGGCGGCTCGGGCGCCGGCGGGGTCTTCGACGCGGAAGGCCGGCTGGTGGGCGGCTTCGACGGCTGCTCGGTGGTCCAGACCCACATGACCAACTCCCGCCTGACCGATCCGGAGGTGCTCGAGCTGCGCTTCCCGGTGCGGCTGGAGTCCTACCGGATCCGTCGGCATTCCGGCGGACGGGGGCGGTGGACCGGGGGCGACGGCGGCGTGCGGACGGTGCGCTTCCTGGAACCGATGACCGCGTCCATGCTGGGCAACGGACGCGTCTATCCGGCCTTCGGCGGGGCCGGCGGGGGCAGCGGCGCGGTCGCGAACAACTACGTCGTGCGCAACGACGGCCGGATCGAGCCGATCGGCCACATCGGCCGCGCCGAGCTCGACGCGGGCGAGCTGTTCGTGATCGAGACGCCGGGCGGGGGAGGCTTCGGCGCGGCCTGAACGCGGGCGGCCCGGCGCGGCGCGCGCCGGGCGTGCCGCACGGCTCGGGATGCGGCAGGGGCGGGCGGGTGGGCCGGTATAATCACGCTTTCATCCCCCCGCCTCCTTCCCGCATGCCCGACGCGATCGTCCTGCGCGGCGGCCCCGCCCTCTCCGAGTTCCGCCGTCGCCGCCTGCTGGCCGCGCTGCAGGCCTCGGATGACGCGGTCGCCGACCTCCGAGCCTGGCACCTGCACTTCGTGCTCTCGGACGGGGCGCTGACTCCGGATACCCGCGCACGGGTCGAGGCGCTGCTCGACGACGGCGTCGCGCCGCCCGCCGAGCCGGAGGGCGCGACCGTCCTCTGGGTCGTGCCCCGGCTGGGCACGGTGAGCCCCTGGTCGAGCAAGGCCACCGACATCGCCCGGGTCTGCGGGCTCGACGCGGTGCGGCGGATCGAACGCGGCACCGCCTACGCGATCACGCTGCGCAAGGGGCTGTCCGGCCTGATCGGCAGCCTGGTCGGATCCAGGGCGGCGGCGCCGGACGCCGCGCGGCTCGAGCGCCTCGCCCGCGGCCTGCACGACCGCATGACCGAGTCCGTGGTCGAGCCCGTCGCCGACGCGGCCGGGCTCGCCGCGCTGTTCGCCGACCTGCCCGGCAAGCCGATGCGCCGCGTGCCGGTGGGCGAGGGCGGGCGCGACGCGCTCGTCCGCGCCAACGGCGAGATGGGCCTGGCGCTGTCGGACGACGAGATCGACTACCTGCTCGCGGCATTCCGCGAGGCCGGCCGCGATCCCACCGACGTCGAGCTGATGATGTTCGCGCAGGCGAACTCCGAGCACTGCCGGCACAAGATCTTCAACGCGACCTGGACGGTCGACGGCGAGGCGCAGCCGGGCTCGCTCTTCGGCATGATCCGCGCGACCCACGCCGCGCACCCCGAGGGCACGGTCGTCGCCTACGCGGACAACGCCGCGGTCCTCGACGGCCGCGGCAGCGCCCGCCGCTTCTTCGCGTCGCAGGCGGGCACCAACGGCCGCTACGGCTGGCACGAGGTGCCGCTGCACGCGCTGCTGAAGGTCGAGACCCACAACCACCCGACCGCCATCTCGCCGTTCCCCGGCGCGGCCACCGGCTCGGGCGGCGAGATCCGCGACGAGGGCGCGACCGGCCGCGGCGCCAAGCCCAAGTTCGGCCTGACCGGCTTCACCGTGTCGGACCTGCGGATCCCCGGTTTCGAGCAGCCCTGGGAGACCGCGCAGGACGTCACCGCGCCGCTCGACGGCCGCCCCGCGCAGGCCGATGCCTACGGCGTGCCCGATCGGATCGCGCCGCCGCTGGCGATCATGATCGAGGGCCCGATCGGCGGCGCCTCGTTCAACAACGAGTTCGGCCGGCCGAACCTGCTCGGCTACTTCCGGACCTACCAGCAGACGGTGGGCGGCGCGGTCCGCGGCTACCACAAGCCGATCATGATCGCGGGCGGCGTCGGCCACATCGACGCGGCCCACGTCGGCAAGCGCGATCTGCCGCCCGGCTCGCTGCTGGTGCAGCTCGGCGGCCCCGGCATGCGGATCGGCCTGGGCGGCGGCGCCGCTTCGTCGATGGGCTCGGGCAGCAACACCGCCGAGCTCGACTTCGATTCCGTCCAGCGCGGCAATGCCGAGATCCAGCGCCGCGCGCAGGAGGTGCTCGACGCCTGCCGCGCGATGGGCGAGGCCAACCCCATCCTGTCGATCCACGACGTCGGCGCCGGCGGCCTGTCGAACGCGTTCCCCGAGATCGTCGACGGTTCGCACCGCGGCGCGGTGTTCTCGCTCGACCGCATCCCGCTGCTCGCCACCGGACTGTCGCCGGCGGAGATCTGGTGCAACGAGTCGCAGGAACGCTACGTGCTGGCGATCGCGCCCGACGCGCTCGACACCTTCGACTTCCTCTGCCGCCGCGAGCGCAGCCCCTACGCGGTGGTGGGTACGGTGACGGCCGAGCGGCAGCTGGTGCTCCAGGCCCCGGACGGCACGAAGCCGGTCGACATGCCGATGGAGGTGCTGCTCGGCAAGGCGCCGCGGATGCATCGCGACGCGCGCCGCCGGGCCCGCGAGCTGCCGGAGGTCGATGCGGCCGGCCTCGAACTCGGCGAGGTCGCGCCGCGGGTGCTGCGGCTGCCGGCGGTCGCGTCGAAGTCGTTCCTCATCACGATCGGCGACCGCACGGTGGGCGGGCTGTGCTCGCGCGACCAGATGGTCGGCCCCTGGCAGGTGCCGGTCGCCGACTGCGCGATCGGCCTCGTCGACCACGCCGGCTTCCGCGGCGACGCGCTGTCGATGGGCGAGCGCACGCCGCTGGCGGTGATCGACGCGGCGGCCTCGGCACGGATGGCGATCACCGAGGCGGTCACCAACCTGATGGGCGCGCCCGTCGCCGCGATCTCGGACCTGAAGCTGTCGGCCAACTGGATGGCCGCCTGCGGCACGCCCGACGACGACGCCGACCTGCACGACGCGGTCGAGGCGGCGAGCGCGTTCTCGATCGCGCTCGGCATCGCGATCCCCGTCGGCAAGGATTCGCTGTCGATGCGTACGCGCTGGACCGACGGCGGCGGCGCGAAGCGCGAGGTCGCGTCGCCCACCTCGCTGGTCGTCACCGCGTGGACGCCGGTCACCGACGTCCGACGCGCGCTGACGCCGCAGCTGCGCACCGACCTCGGCGACACCGCGCTGCTGCTGGTCGATCTCGGCGAGGGCCGCCACCGCCTCGGCGGCTCGGCGCTCGCGCAGGTCACCCAGCAGGTGGGCGATGCCGCGCCCGACCTCGCCGATCCGTCGCTGCTGGCGCGCGCCTTCGCCACGGTCCAGGCGCTCGCCGCCGACGGCCGCGTGCTCGCGGTCCACGACCGCTCGGACGGCGGGCTCTTCGCCACCGTCTGCGAGATGGCCTTCGCCGGCCACTGCGGCGTGTCGCTGAACCTCGACATGCTGACCATCGACCCGCATTCGGCCGACTGGGGCGACTTCAAGATCCGCCCCGAGCAGGTCGCGGTCCAGCGCAACGAGCTGACGATGAAGGCGCTGTTCGCCGAGGAGGCGGGCGTGGTGCTGCAGGTCCGCCGCGCCGACCGCGACGCGGTGCTGGGCGCCTTCCGCGAGGCGGGCCTGTCTCGGATCACCCACGTGATCGGCTCGCCGAACGACCGCGACGCGATCGAGATCTATCGCGATGCGAAGAAGGTCTGGAGCGAGGCCCGTTCGGCGCTGCAGTCGGCCTGGAGCGAGACCTCGTACCGGATCGCCGCCCTGCGCGACGACCCGGACTGCGCCCGCGAGGAGTTCGAGTCGAACGGCGCGGGCGTGCAGCCGCCGCTGTCGGTGCACCTCAGCTTCGATCCGGCCGAGGATGTCGCCGCGCCGTTCGTCGCGCGCGGTGCGCGGCCGCGCGTCGCGGTGCTGCGCGAGCAGGGCGTCAACAGCCAGGTCGAGATGGCGGCGGTCTTCGACCTCGCCGGCTTCGAGGCCTACGACGTCCACATGACCGACCTGATCGACGGCCGCCACCGGCTCGCCGACTTCGCCGGGCTGGTCGCCTGCGGCGGCTTCTCGTACGGCGACGTGCTGGGCGGCGGCTCGGGCTGGGCGAAGACGATCCTGTTCAATGCGCGGCTCGCCGAGCAGTTCGCCACCTTCTTCCAGCGGCGCGAGACCTTCACGCTCGGGGTCTGCAACGGCTGCCAGATGCTGTCGCAGCTGAAGGCGATCATCCCCGGCGCGGAGCACTGGCCGCGGTTCCGCACCAACCGCTCGGCGCAGTTCGAGGCGCGCTTCGGCACGGTCGAGGTGCTGCCGTCGCCGTCGCTGTTCTTCGCGGGCATGGCCGGCTCGCGGCTGCCGATCGCGATCGCGCACGGCGAGGGCCGCGTCGAGCACGCGCGCCCCGAGGACGCGGCGGCCGCGATCGGTGCGCTGCGTTTCACGAACGGCGACGGCACGCCGGCGACGACCTACCCGGCCAATCCGAACGGATCGCCCGGCGGGCTGACGGGGTATACGACGCCCGACGGTCGAGCGACGATCCTGATGCCGCATCCGGAGCGGGTGTTCCGGATGGCGCAGTGGTCCTGGCGCCCCGACGAATCGATCCCCGGGGCGGCGAAGGTGGGCGGCCCGGCGGGCGAGTCGCCCTGGATGCGCCTGTGGCGCAATGCGCGCGCGGCCCTGGGCTGAGCGCGACGTAGAGGAGGGGTGACGATGCGCGTGCTCGTGATCGAGGACGACCCGGTGATCGGCGCGAACGTCTGCGACTACCTGCAGACCACCGGCATGGACACGCGCTACGCGCCGGACGGCATCGCCGGCCTGGAGCTCGCCCAGCGCGAGCGGCCCGACGTCGTGGTGCTCGACCTGAACCTGCCCGGCATCGACGGCATCGACTGGTGCCGCCGGCTGCGCGCCGGTCCGCTCGGCGGCACACCGGTGCTGATGCTCACCGCCCGCGATTCGCTCGACAGCAAGCGGGCCGGCTTCGCGGCCGGCGCCGACGACTACCTGGTCAAGCCCTTCCTGCTCGACGAGCTCGCGATGCGGCTGCGGGCGCTGGCCCGGCGCGCGACCGGACGCGCCACCGACGTGACCACGATCGGGACGCTGCGCCTGGAGCGCGAGGCGCGCCGCGTGCGCGTCGGCGAACTCCAGGTCCGGCTCACGCCGCGCTCGTTCCAGCTCGTCGACCTGCTGATGAGCGCACCCGACCGCGTGTTCTCGCGGACGGACCTCGAACGCGAGATCTGGGGCGACGACCCGCCCGGCGGCGACGCGCTGCGGGCGCTGGTGGCCCAGACGCGGCGTGCGTTCGCCGACGCCGGCTTCGACCCCATCGAGAACCTCCACGGGCATGGCTACCGGATCCGGCCGCCGGACCCCCTCGCTTAGACGCCGACTGATCGTCGGCATCGTCATCACCGCCTCGCTCGCGGCGTTCGCGGAGGCGGTGCTGCTGCACGTGGTCTGGTACGGCTACGAGCAGCGGCTGATCGACCGGATCGTGGTCGAGGAGCTGCGGCGCAGCGTCGCGATCCACCCGCGCGACCCGCAGCTCGCCTATCCGAACACCGAGGACCTGCGGCTCTACGTCGCCGGCGGCACCCCGGCGTCCGGCGACGAGCTGCCCTCGCACCTGGAGGCGCTGCGCAAGGTGGCGACCGAGGACGACGACATCGCGCTGCGCTCGGTACGCGGGTCCGACGGCGTCGACTACCGCGTCGGCCTCACCCGCCACGGCGGGCTCACCTTCCTGCTCGTCTACGATGCCCGCGACCACGAACGACGTCGCACCGACCTGCTCTGGGCGGTGCTCGCGATCGCCTCGATGCTGACGCTCGCGTCGTCGCGCTTCGCGCTCGGGCTGGTCGACCGCCTGCTGGGCGGACTCAGCCGCCTGCAGCGGCGGGTGTCCGAGTCGCCGTCCGAGTCGAGGTTCCGCGACGACCGGATGGACATCGAGGTGGCCGCGCTCGCCGACGCCCTGGACGACCAGCGCCGCCAGGTGGTGGCCGCGCTGCGCAAGGAGCGCGCGTTCGCGGCCGCGGCGAGCCACGAGCTGCGCACGCCGCTGACCCGGATCGCCACCGGGACCGAGGTGCTGATCGCGCGATCCGACCTGCCCGATCCCGTCACCGCGCGGCTGCGCTCGATCCGCGAGTCGGCCGACGAACTCCAGCGGCTGCTCGACGTGCTGCTCGATGTCGCGCGCTGGCAGCCCTCCGGCCCGCACCCTCAGCCGCTCGCTGCCAAGGGACCGCCCCGTCCGCTCGGCGAGCTGGTCGACGGCTGCGTGTCGAGGCTGGCCTCGGAGGCGAAGCTGCTCGGCACGCGCGTCGCGGTGTCGATCGCGGACCCCGAGCGGCCGGTCTCGCATCCGGCGATGCTCGAGATCGTGCTGTCGAACCTGTTGCGCAACGCGATCCGCCACGGCCGCAGCGCGCCGGTCGAGATCCGCTCGGCCGATGGCATCGTCGACGTATCCGACTCGGGGCCCGGCATCGACACCGCGCAGCTCGACCGGATCTTCGATCCGTTCTGGCGCGGCGCCGGCGAACGCGAAGAGACCGGGCCGTCGGGGCTGGGCCTCGGGCTGACCATCGCCGAGCGGGTCTGCGCGGCGGCGGGCTGGACCCTGTCGATCCGCAGCGGACCGGGCGAGGGCACCCGGGCCCGCATCCGGCTCGAACCGGCGGCGACGTCGGCGGCGGCCGAGACGGCGGTGGCGACGTGACCGCGCAGCCGGCGCACC
>JBAXJZ010000185.1:0-7977 GCA_037137595.1 Burkholderiales bacterium
AGGCGATGGGCGAGGTCGAGGAATCGATCGACCTGATCGAGCACTACTGCGACGAGCTGGCCTCCGCCGCGGGCTTCGAGCGGGTGCTCAAGCCCGGTCCGGGCGGCGAGACCGGCCACGACCGGCTGCGGCCCTACGGCAGTTTCGCGGTGATCGCGCCGTTCAACTACCCGTTCGCGCTGGCCATCGGGATGACCACCGCGGCGCTGCTCGGCGGCAACACGGTCGTGCTCAAGCCCGCGCACGGCGCGGCGCTGTCGGCCCCGGCGCTCGCGCGCGCCTTCGCCGAGGCCGGGCTGCCCGAGGGCACGTTCAACCTCGTCTGCGGCGACCGCGAGACCGGCGCGCTGCTGGCCGCCCATCCGGGCGTCGACGGCATCGCGTTCACCGGCTCGCACGAGGTCGGGATGGCGCTGCTGCGCGCCGCGGTGGCAGGACCGTTCGCGAAGCCGGTGCTGGCCGAGCTCGGCGGGAAGAACGCGGCCTTCGTCGACGCGAGCGCGGACCTCGACGCGGCGGCCTCGGGCGTCGCGCGCTCGGCCTTCGGACTGTCGGGCCAGAAGTGCTCGTCGTGCTCGAAGGTCTACGTTCACCGCGCGGTGCGCGAGGCCTTCGTCGAGCGGCTGGTGGCGACGGCGCGCGGGCTTCGGCTCGGCGATCCGCGCGAGGCGCCGACCTTCACCGGCCCGGTGATCGGCGAGGCGAGCGTCCACCGCTTCGAGGCCGCGGTGGCCGCCGCGCGCGACGCGGGCGCGCGGGTGCTGACCGGCGGTGCGAGGCGGTGGGACGGGCTGGTGATGCGTGGCGCCTACCTCGAGCCGACGGTGATCGCCGACGCGCCGCCCGAACACGAGGTGAACCGGCGCGAGCTCTTCGTGCCGCTGCTGTCGCTGCAGTCGTTCGATGCGCTCGCCGATGCGATCGACGACGCGAACCGGTCGGCGCTCGGGCTGTCGGCGGGGATCTACGCGCGCGACCCGGATGCGCTCGCGCTGTTCGACGACCGCATCGAGGCCGGCGTGCTCTACGCGAACCGGCCGAGCGGCGCGACCACCGGGGCGTGGCCGGGCTTCCAGACCTTCTGCGGCTGGAAGGGCTCGGGCGCGACCGGCAAGGGCGGGCTGGGATCGCACTACGTGCAGCAGTTCATGCGCGAGCAGAGCCGGACGCGGGCGGGCTGACGGACGGGGCTCCGGGGCGCGGCTCCGGGGCGCGACGGGCGGGGGGCATGACTCGGCACCGTCAAGCTCCGCTACCATGCGCGCTTCGCCGCGCGCCGCGCGGCCTGTCCACTCTGACGGAGTCGTGCCGTGCAGGTCGTCTGCCTCGATCTCGAGGGCGTGCTGGTCCCCGAGATCTGGATCGAGTTCTCCAAGCGCACCGGCATCCCCGAGCTGTCCCGCACCACGCGGGACGAGCCCGATTACGACAAGCTGATGCGCTTCCGCATCGACCTGCTGCGACACCACGGCCTGAAGCTCGCGGACATCCAGCGCGTGATCGACGGGATGGGCCCGATGGCCGGCGCGCGCGACTTCCTCGATGCGCTGCGCGCGCGCTTCCAGGTCGTGATCCTGTCCGACACGTTCTACGAGTTCGCCGATCCGCTGATGAACCAGCTCGGTCGGCCGACGCTGTTCTGCCACCGGCTCGAGACCGACGGGGAGGGCTTCGTCACCCGTCACGTGCTGCGGATGCCGAATCCCAAGAAGGCCGCGGTGGAGGCACTGAAGGCGCTGAACTTCCGCGTGATCGCGGCTGGCGACTCGTACAACGACACGGCGATGCTGGGCGCCGCCGACGCGGGCTTCTTCATCCATCCGCCCGAGTCGATCGTCGCGCAGTTCCCGCAGTTCCCGGTCACGCGCAGCTACGAGGCGCTCGCGGCGCACATCGACGAGGCGTCGCGGCGCCTGGCCTGAGCCGCGCCCTGCGGCGGCAGCCGCCGCCGGGGCGACGCGATCTCAGGCGGGTACGGTCGAGGGCTCGGCCGGCCGCAGCGTGAAGCCGAAGCGCTCGGATTCGCCGTCGGACAGCAGCGCGCCGGCGACCGAGACCGGCACCACCGCGCCGGTCGCCAGCCGCAGCTGCGCGGCGCGGCCCTGCAGGAAGCCCTCGCGGCGCAGGTCACCGAGGATCGCGGGCCAGTCGGACAGCCAGTCGCCGAGCGAGCGGTCCTCGGTCCCCGACCCGGCGTCGAGCCCGGCCATCGCGGCGAACGCGGGGTTCGTCATCAGCACCCGGCCGCAGACGTCGGTCACCGCGATCGCCGGGGGCACCATCGCTTCGTCGGCCGCCGGCGCGGTGCCGCCCGGGGCCTCGTCGACCGCCCGCAGCCGCATCCGCAGCAGCGTCGCGTCGCCCGCGCGGAAGCGCACCGCGGCGACGTCGACCGCCGTCGCGCCGTCGGCCAGGCGCGCGCGCACCTCGGCCGGCCGACCGCCGGCCCGCGCGTCCTCCAGGATCGAGGCGACGGCCGGCCACGCGGTCGGCTCGAACAGCGCGGCGGCGTCGCGACCGACGAGGACCGGCGGCGTCTCGTGCAGCCGCTCGGCCGCCGCGGTGTTGCCCTCGACGACCTTCAGCGTCGCCGCGTCCACGATCAGCACGGCGTCGTTGGCAACCTGGAACAGCAACCGGTAGCGCGACTCGGCCTCGCGGCGCTTCCAGAACTCGCGCTCCATCAGCTGCTGGCTCTGCACGAAGCGCTGCTGGATCGCGGCGATCGCCCGCAGGTCGCGACCGGCGGCCAGCACCGGCCCCATGCGTCCGAGCCGTACCGCCGAATAGGCGATCGGCACACCGGCGCCCGAGGGCAGAAGGTGGGCGACCTCGCAGCGGCGGGCGACGCCGGTGACGGCGACGTCGCTGAGCAGCCGATGGATCTTGCGCCGGGTCTGCTCGGTGACCGTGTCGGCCCAGGCGCGGCCGACCCAGCTCGAGGCCGTCGGTGTCGGCGAGTCGGCGCCGACGGCGACCGAGCGGATGGTGCCGTCGAGATCGACGACGAGCGCGATGTCGCTCGCGACCGTGACGAAGGCCTCGGCGAGTTCGGGAGCGTAGTCCACCAACCCGGATGAGGTCGGTGCGTCGCCGGTGCCGCGCTGGCTCACGGAAGGTCCTTCTCGGTGCGCGGGGCCCCGGGCGCCGGTTGGACAGGCAGGCGGGGTCACGGAGGGCGTCGGACGTGGCCAGGAGATGTCCTAGACACTGAAGCCGCCATTGTAGACCTCACCTGCGTCGGAGCAAGCGAATTCCGTGCGAAAGACCGGGTTTCGTCAGAGAGTCGGTACGCCGAGCAGTGTCAACGTATCGTGACAGTGTCAACCCAGCGTTTCAACCGCATGCGTCTGATTCGTGTAGATGCAGAGATCGCCGGCGATCGCGAGCGCCTTTCGGACCACCTGCTCGGCCGGCAGTTCGGTGTTCTCGAGCAGGGCCTTGGCCGCCGCCTGGGCGTACGGCCCGCCGGAGCCGATCGCGATCAGGCCGAGCTCGGGTTCAAGCACGTCGCCGTTGCCGGTGATCACCAGCGAATGGTGGACGTCGGCGACCGCGAGCATCGCCTCGAGGCGCCGCAGCATCCGGTCGGTCCGCCAGTCCTTGGCGAGCTCGACCGCCGCGCGCAGCAGGTGGCCGGAATGCTTGTCGAGCTTCGCCTCGAAGCGCTCGAAGAGCGTGAAGGCGTCCGCGGTGCCGCCGGCGAATCCGGCGAGCACCTTGTCGTGGTGCAGCCGCCGGACCTTGCGGGCGCTGGCCTTGATGACGATGTTGCCGAGCGTGACCTGGCCGTCGCCGCCGAGGGCGACCTGCGCGCCGCGCCGGACCGAGACGATGGTGGTGCCGTGGAACTGTTCCATCGGGCGATCGTAGCGCGATTCGCCCGGACGGCCGCGCGCGCTACTGCCGGCGCAGCCGGACCTCGGCGAGATCGGGGATGCCCATCACCGCGAGCAGCGCGGCGACCACGTGGTTCAGGTCGCGGAAGACCAGGTACTTGCCGCCGGTGCGCAGCGAGACCACCTCGTTCAGCAGCTCGCCTGCCGCCACGAAGTCCAGCCGGCGCAAGCGCCGGCAATCGATGATCACCTCGGCGCGGTCCGTCGCGTAGGCCCGCAGCGCGGCCAGCGCTTCCTGCGCACGGCCGCTGAGCTCGCCGGCCAGCGTGAAGGCCTCCGGCCCGGCCGCGTAGCCGGTGTCGGGCGCGACCGGCGGCGGCGCGACGACCTTGGACTCGGTCGGACGCAGCGACGGCGGCAGCGGCTCCCACGACGGCGGCGAGACCTCGAAGGTCACGCAGTAGTCGATCGACATGTCCTCGAAGGCCTGCTGCCGGCCGAGCAGGCGCAGCAGCTCGAGCTGCAGCAGCCAGCAGGCGTCGGAGGCGTCGCGGCGGCCGGCCTCGATGGTGGTGCCCACGATCGCGTGCAGCGAGCCCACGCCATCGACCCGCAGCTCGCGCGAGCCGCGCCCGAATGCGGCCAGCACCCTCAGCAGCAGATCGGCGCCTATCGGGTCGACGCTGCGCACCGCCGAGACGTCGAGCAGCACCGCCCGGTGCTTCTGCGCGAGCTTCTGGAGCTGCTCCATCTGGCGGACCGACTGCGCGTCGAGCGTGGCGCCGAGGGTGACCGCGGGCAGGCTCGAGGGCGCGGGCGCCTGAGGGGCCGCCGACGGAGCGACCGACTCGTCCCAGGCGGGCGGCGAGGTCTCGAAGCGTGCGCTGAAGTCGATCGCGAGGCTCTCGAAGTCCTCCTTGCGGCCGATCGCCTGATAGAGGTCGAACAGCATCGACCAGCCCTGGCGCGCCTGCGCACCGAGGGAATCGTCCTGGAGGGCCTGCCACAGCACGCTCGCGGCCGCGTCCTCCTGACCGTTCGAATAGAGCACCGCCGCCTCCTCGAACGCCGGCGGCAGCGACGATCCGGCGTCGACGTGCAGCGCGAGGCCGCCCGGCGAGGCGTCGCCGAGGATGATCGAGGTGTCGGGTGCGGTCGGCAGGTCGCCGCGTCCCACGGGCACGACCGGCGCGACCGGTGCCGGCGGCGCGCCGCCGCCGCGGGCCGGCGCGGCCGGGCCCGACCCGGGACGGGCGGCGGCGGGTTGGGGCGGCTCTTTGCGGGTGGAGGCGGTGACGCCGCCACCGCGGGCGGGCACGAACACCGTGCCGGCGAGACCGGCCTGCGCGGGCGCGACCGTCCGCGGCGAGGCGATCATCTCGGACTCGATCTCGTCGATCTTGGCGGCGGTGCGACGCGCGATCTCGCGCTGGTCGGTGCCGCGCGATCCCCCACCGCCCGCGGGTGCGGGCCGGGTCGTTGCGGTCTCCGGGCCGGCGGAGCGCCGCCGGTCCGACCCGCGGCCGTCCTTCTTGCCGAAGAGGGAAAATATCACGTCGTGAAATCAACGAGTTGCGATCGAGTGTAGCACGCACCCCCGTGGCCCCCCCGCGTCGACGGGACCGCAGGTCGGCCCGTCCTGCCCTGCCGTCGAATGGAGGACGGCGACCGGTTTCATGCCACAATGTTGCATCTTCAACTGAGATGCATGGAGCAGGGCGATGCGACGCGCGAGCTGGGGGCTGATGGCATTGGCGTGGGTGGCGACCGCCGGCCGGGCCGAGACGCTGCCCGACGTGACGGTCACCGCCACGCCGCTCGGCGACACGCCGCTGGAATCGTCGCAGCCGCTGTCGGTGCTTCGCGGACCGGCGCTGGACCGCCGGCGCGGCGCCTCGCTCGGCGAGACGCTCGGCTCCCTGCCCGGCGTGACCAGCAGCGGCTTCGGGACTGCCGCCGGACGGCCGGTGATCCGCGGTTTCGCCGGGCCGCGGGTCGGCGTCGTCGAGAACGGCCTCGACACGCTCGACGCCTCCTCGGTGAGCCCGGACCACGCCGTGCCCGTCGATCCGCTCGGCATCACCCAGGTCGAGGTGCTGCGGGGACCGTCGACGCTGCTCTACGGCAGCGGCGCGATCGGCGGTCTCGTGAACGCGGTGAGCGACCTGATCCCGACGACGGCGCGCCCGGGCCTGCGCGGCGACGCGCTGGCGGGCTGGGACTCCGGACCGCGCGAGCGGGTGGGTTCGCTGCGGCTGCGCGGCGGCACGGGCGACCCGGGCCGCGGCGGCAGCCTGAACTGGACCCTCGGCGGCTTCACCCGCGACGGCGGCGACTACGCGATTCCCGGCACGGCCGTCCGCGGCGACCCGAGCAGCGCCTCGGGCCGGTTGCCGAACAGCTTCGCCCGCGGCGACGGGGTCTCGGGCGGCCTGTCGTGGATCGACCGCTGGGGAACGGTCGGCATCAGCCACGCCGCGCTCGATTCCCGGTATGGCATCCCCGCCGAGCCGGATGTGCGGATCGACCTGCGCAACCGCCGGACGGAAGGCCTGGTGGACCTCGCCGAACCCCTGCCCGGCATCGACTCGATCCGGCTGCGCGGCGCCGAGGTCCGCTACCGGCACGCCGAGGTCGAGGGCGCCACCGGCACCATCGGCACCCAGTTCGACAGTGTCGGCCGCGACGTCCGGCTCGAGGCGCTGCACGGCCAGGTGCTCGGCATCCGGGGCGTGCTCGGCGTCCAGTTCCGGCAGCGCACGCTGTCGGCATCGGGCGAGGAGGCGTACCTGCCGACGACCCGCGAGGCGGAGAACGCGCTCTTCTGGGCCGGCGAGCGAGCGATCGGCGCCGGCCGGCTCGAGCTCGGTCTGCGGCAGGCGCGCGCGACCCGCTCGCCCGACGCCGCGAGCGGCGCCGAGGCCCGGCGCTTCGATCCGCGGTCGTGGTCGCTCGGCGGCAGCCTGCCGGTGGCCGGACCGGTGGCGGTGCTGGCGACGGTGACCGGATCCGAGCGGGCCCCGGCGATCGAGGAGCTCTACGCGAACGGCGCGCACGCGGCGACGCGGACCTTCGAGCTCGGCGATCCGGGCCTCGGCAAGGAACGCTCGCGTGGCCTCGAGCTCGACCTGCGCGGTGTCGGCCCGACGCTGCGCTGGAAGCTCACCGGTTTCGACCGCCGCTTCTCGAACTACGTGGCCGGCTTCGCGACCGACGTCGACGGCGACGGCGTCGCGGACCGCGTCGACGCGAGCGGCGCGATCGCGAACTCGGCCGCCGACCCGGCCGCCGGCGAGTTCCTGCGGCTCGCCTACCGCCAGGCACCCGCCCGCTTCCGCGGCATGGAAGCCGAGTTCGCCTGGACCCCGACGGGGTCGCCGTGGACGGTGCGAGGCACCGCGGATGCGGTCCGCGGCACCGTCGACGGGCTGGGCGCGGCACCGCGCACGCCACCGCTGCGGGTGGGGGCGACGGTGGAGTACGCGGCCGGCCCGTGGGCGGCGTTCGCGAGCGTGCTGCGCGCCTCGGCGCAGGACCGCATCGGGGCGTTCGAGACGCCGACGCCCGGCTACACGCGGGTCGACGCGGAACTCTCGTACGCCTGGTCGCTCGGCGGCGACCGGCGCGCGACGCTGTTCATCCAGGGCCGCAACCTGACCAACGAGGACATCCGCCTGTCCACCTCGTTCGTGAAGGACCTGGTGCCGATGCCCGGCCGCTCGGTCTGGGCCGGGCTGCGCGTGCGGATGTGAACGGCGGCGCTGCGGCGGGCCCGGCCGCCGCGGCCGTTCAGCGCGGCTCGACCGGCGCGCCGTCGCTCAGGCGGTAGTAGACGCCCAGCGGATCGTCGCGCAGCACCTCGAGGCGGCCGGCGACGACGATCGGGTCGAAGGTCACGCGCACCGGCGTCTTCGCCTTCACCTCGACGATGCCCTCGGGCCCGACCGGGATGCAGAACGCGCAGGTCTGCGAGGTGACGGTCAGCAGGAAGTGGCTCTGCTTCTCGCCGGTCTGCAGCGGCATCATGAAGCCCACCAGCTTCACGTCCTGCTTGTCGAGCTTGCGGACGGCCGGCGGGAACTCGGGCACGAAGCGGTCCTTGACCTCGCGAACCGGGATCGTGGCTGATGCGTCGAGC
>JBAXJZ010000186.1:0-7905 GCA_037137595.1 Burkholderiales bacterium
ATCCGCATCCGGCCGTCGCCGGCGGGCCGCCCGTCGACGCGGATGGGGCCGCCGAGGAAGGTGCCGCGCAGGTCGGGCAGCGCCACGCCGCGCTCGGTGAACTCGACGCGACCGCTGACAGAACCGAAGGTGGGCACGGTGGTGTCGATCTGCACGTCGTTGCCCGCCAGCTCCACCGTGCCGTTGACGCGCGCCGCGTTGATGTCGTGCAGCGGCAGCACGAGCTTCGCGCCGAGCCGGGCGTCGCCGGCGACGACGAGGTCGCGGGTGAACGCCGACACCAGGGGCGCGATCGGGCTCGCGTTGACGAAGCGCAGCATGTCCTGCGCGGGGCCGGCGCCCCGCCCGTCGACGGTCAGCACGTTCTCGTACCAGTCGGCGATGCGCGCGACGACGTCCGAGAGCCGGGTGACGCCGGCCACGCCCTGCGACGCACGGGCCTCCATGCCGTCGGCGTCGAAGCGGACCTCGCCGCGCAGCTGCTCGATCCTCGGCCACTGCGGCGCGTAGGCCAGGGTCAGGTCGCGCACCGCGGCGGTCACGCGGAACCGGCCCTCGGACGGCGCGTGGAACGGGAAGTCGTTCAGGTCGCCGCGCGCCTCGATGCGGACCTCGTCGATCGTGCCGGCGACCAGCGCATGCTCGACCCATTCGCGCGTGTACGTGTCCACCCAGGCCGGCAGGTAGCGCGAGACGCGGCGCAGGTCGACGCGGTCGACCCGCGCGCCGACGTCGATGACGCCCAGGCCGCCGGCGCCGCCGCGCCAGGTGCCCTGCGCGCTGCCCCGCATGTCCGGCGAGCTCACCGCGAGCCGCTGCAGCGCGACCCGCAGCGGCGCGGTCTCGTCGGACGGATCGCGGGTCCAGGTGACGTCGGCATCGAGCCGATCGAACGCGATCGACGGCTCGACGAGCACGCCCGGCAGCGCGATCACGGCGCGCGTCGAGGCCAGCACCAGCGAGCCCTCGCGGTCGCTCGCGCGGACCGTTCCGCTGAGGTTGCCCGCGCCGGGCAGCCGGTGGCCGGCCGCGGTCTCGCCGAGCTGCACCCCCAGCCGGTCGAACGACGCGCTCAGCTCGAAGCGAGCGAACGTCGGCCGTGCGCGGGCGGTGTCGTCGCTGCGGTCGGCCGGCCGCAGCTCGGAGGACGGCGCGTCGGGGCCCATCCAGCGCAGGGTCAGGTCGCGGACGTCGCCGGACAGGCCCAGGCCGGCGATCCGCTCGCGGGCGGCGGCCGGCAGCGGCAGGCGCCGCACCGCCGACAGCGCACCGCCGGCGTCGAAGGCCTTCAGTCTCAGCCAGGCGCTGCGCAGGCCGCGCGCCGCATCGAGGCCGATCTCGGCGTCGCCGTCGGCGGCGAGCGCGAAGCCCTCGGCGTCGATCGCCGACAGCCGCGAGACCTTCAGCACGTGGCCGCCGTCGCGCTGCCGCTCGACCCGCAGCTCGCCCTCGATCGCGTCGAAGGCGAGGCGACCGTCCTCCAGCCGGGTCGCCGCCCGGTCGGCCCGCGCCTTGACCGTGGACTCGACGACGGTGGCATCGTCGATCTTCAGCCAGGCGAGCACGTCGAGGCGGCCCTCGGCGGTGGCGACGGGCTCGGGCAGCGCGGCCCCGAAGGCCTGCAGCAGCGCGGCGACGCGGGCCACGTCCACACGCTGGCCCGACAGGTGGCCGGCACCGTCCCAGCGGCGCCAGTCGGAGGGGCGCGAGAACGGCGGCCGGTAGATCTCGGCGACCAGCGCGAGCGCCGCCGCGGCCTCGCCGGGCTCGGCGATCGACACGCTCGCCTGGTGCCGGCGGCCGGTCGACCGCATCGCGGCGGCCACGCCGCCGACCTGCAGCGGCTCGATCGCGCCGGTGCGGTCGATGACCTCGACCGACGCGCCGCGGACGTCGATCGCGCCCTGGCTCAGCAGCCAGTCGGCGCCGCGCCCGTCGGGCGCGCCGGTGGCCGCGATCTCGATGCCGGCGACCGCGAAGCGATCCGGGGCGAGGCGCTCGACGACGACGTGCGGCGCGTCGAGCGACAGCGCGGCGAACCGCGGCTCGCCGCGCGCGACGGACCGCCACGAGACGCGGGCGTAGGCCGAGGCCACCTCGAGTCGCGGCGCGCCGTCGGCGCCGTCGATCCGCAGGCCGTCGATCCGCAGCGCGGGGTGCAGGCCCTGCCATTCGGGATGGAGCGCATCGATGGAGACCGGACGGCCGAGCTGGTGGCCGAGCAGCGAGACGATCTCGGGCCGGAACGCGTCGATGCGCGGCCAGGCGACGTATCGGATGCCGAGGTAGGCGACGGCGAGCAGGGCGACGCCCGTGCCGAGGAGGCCGAGCAGGACGCCGGCCAGCCGGGACGAGAGCGGCGTCGTGGGAGCGGTCATCGCACGGGGCGTGGGGTGCGCGTCCCGGTCCGACGCGGGGCCCGGCGGCCGACCGTCGTCCGGGGGTCGGGGGACTGTAGCATACCGACGACCGGGCCCTCCCCGGCCCACGTGCTCTCGAACGGGATCGAATGGTGACGGACGGATACGCGGCCCGCTCGGGCTCGGCCTGGTTCGGCAGGACCCTCGACGCGCTCGCCCGCCGCCAGCCGGCGGTGGCGGCGCTGCTGCCCGCGCTCGTGGAGCGGCCGATCGATCCACCCGCGGTCGCGCGATGCTGGGAGGCCGTGCGCGCGCTGTCGACCCCCGCGGGCCCGTCGGCGCCCGCGGCGGGCCCGGCGGCGGTCGACCCCGGCCCCGCGCTGCGGCGCGCCCGCCAGCTGCTGGTGCTGGCGATCATCGAGCGGGACGTGCGCCAGCAGGCGCCGCTCGCCGAGGTCTGCGGCGCGATCAGCGCCTGGGCGCGGATCGCGACCGAAGTCGCGGTCCGGCACGCGGCCGCCGAGCACGTGCAGGCCTACGGCCTGCCGAGGGACGCGGCGGGCCGCCTGCAGGACCTGCTGGTGGTCGGCATGGGCAAGCTGGGCGGCGACGAGCTGAACGTGTCGTCGGACATCGACCTGGTCTTCGTCCATCGCGACGGCGGCGAGACCGAGGGCGGCGAGGCGCGGCCGATCGCCGCCGGCGAGTTCTTCCACCGGGTCGCGCGCCGCGCGGCCGGCCTGCTGTCGGACGTGACCGAGGACGGCTACGTGTTCCGCGTCGACACGCGGCTGCGGCCGAACGGCGACTCGGGGCCGCTGGTGGTCACGCTGCCGATGCTCGAGCAGTACTTCTACGACCAGGGCCGCGAATGGGAGCGCTTCGCGTGGCTCAAGGGCCGGGTCGTGGCCGACTCCGGGCTCGCCGGCGAGGCGGCGCGCCGCGACGACGAAGCCCTGCTCGGCGAGATCGTCGAGCCCTTCGTCTACCGCCGCTACCTCGACTTCGCGGTGTTCGGCGCGCTGCGCGAGCTGCATGCGCTGATCCGCGTCGAGGCCGATCGCCGCGGCCTGCGGCGGGACACGCGCGACGGCGGCGGCATCGACGTGAAGCTCGGACGCGGCGGCATCCGCGAGGTCGAGTTCGCCGCGCAGCTGTTCCAGATCGTCCGCGGCGGGCGCGACCCGGCGCTGCGCGACCGGCGCACGCTCGCCACGCTGGCGGCGCTCGGCCAGCGGCGTCTGCTCGACCCGGCATCGGCGCGCCGGCTCGCCGACGCCTACGTGCTGCTGCGCCGGGTGGAGCACGCGCTGCAGTACCAGGAGGACCTGCAGACGCACCGCCTGCCCGACGACCCGGCGGTGCACGCCCGGGTCGCCGCGATGCTCGGCATGGAGACCGCCGCGTTCGACGCGGCGCTCGAGGCCGCCCGCGACGGCGTGGCCACGGTCTTCGACGCGCTGCTCGCCGACCCGGCCGAGGGCGTGGCCGCGCCCGCCGAGGGCGCGTCGGCCGCGCTCGAGCTCGACGAGGCCGGGCGCGCGCGGGTGGCCGCGTTGCGGGAGGGCCGCCGCTACCGGCTGGCGCGGCCCGACACGCAGCGGCGGATCGACCAGCTGCTCGAGCAGGCGCTGCGCGAGGGCCCTGCGGCCGAGACCGCGCCGGGCACGGCCGACGGCGCGTGGCTGGGGCGGCTGGTCGACCTGCTCGAGACCGTCGCCGGCCGCCCCGCCTACCTCGCGCTGCTGGTCCAGTACCCGGCGGCCTACCGGGCGCTGCTGCGGATGATCGGCCAGGCGAAGTGGGCGGCCGACTACCTGATGCGCCATCCGGTGGTGCTCGACGAGCTGCTCGACGGGCAGGTGCTGGAGCCGGTCGATCATGCGGGCTGGGAACGCGACCTGCGCCTCAGCCTGGCCGCGACCACGCGCGGCGGCGACCCCGACTTCGAGCGCCAGATGGACCTGCTGCGCGAGGCCCACCACGCGCAGCTCTTCCGGCTGCTGGCGCAGGACCTCGCCGGACGGCTGACGGTCGAGCACCTGTCCGACGAGCTGAGCGAGCTCGCCGACCGGGTGCTGGCCATCGTGATCGACCTCGCCTGGGGCCAGGTCCGCGGCCGCCACCGGGACGTGCCGCGCTTCGCGGTGATCGCCTACGGCAAGCTGGGCGGCAAGGAGCTGGGCTACGCGTCCGACCTCGACCTGGTCTTCGTCTACGACGACGACGACGAGCGCGCGGAGCCGGCCTACGCGCATCTCGCGCAGCGGATCTCCGCCTGGCTGCAGACCCGCACCGCCGCCGGCATGCTGTTCGAGATCGACCTTCGGCTGCGGCCCAACGGCGATTCGGGCCTGCCGGTGGTGAGCCTGCGCGGGCTGGAGACCTACCAGCGCGAATCGGCCTGGGTCTGGGAGCACCAGGCGCTCACGCGGGCGCGGTTCTCGGCCGGCGACGCGGCGATCGGGTCGGCGTTCGAGGCGATGCGCCGCGAGATCCTCGCCGCGCCGCGCGACGCGGCGGCGCTCGCCGCCGAGGTCCGCGCGATGCGGAAGAAGATGCTCGACGGCCATCCGAACCGCAGCGCGCTCTTCGACCTGAAGCACGATCCGGGCGGCATGGTCGACATCGAGTTCCTCGTGCAGTACCTGGTGCTCGCGCACGCGGCCGCGCACCCCGAGCTGATCGACGACGCCGGCAACATCGCGCTGCTCGACCGCGCGGCGAAGGCGGGGCTGATCGACGCCGGCGACGCGGCGGCGGTCGCGCAGGCCTACCGCGACTTCCGCCGGCTGCAGCACGTGCTGCGGCTGAACGACGCGCGCTACGCCCGGGTGGAGCCCGAGACGGTGGCCGCACAGCGCGAGGCGGTACGGCGGCTCTGGGACGCGGTGCTGGGCGAGCGCGGCTGAAGCGCCGCGTCCGAACGAGCCCGCGCCGCGCCCACGCGGGCGCACACCGCGCTCACGCGAGCGCCGTGCCCTCGTCGAACCCGAGCATCAGGTTCATGCACTGCACCGCCGAGCCCGACGCGCCCTTGCCGAGGTTGTCCAGGCGCGAGACCACCACCACGCGCTCGTCGTTGCCGAACACGAAGACGTCGTTGCGGTTCGTGTCGTTGCAGGCGAGCGCGTCGAAGAAGCCGCGGTCGGTGTTCGTCTCGGCATCGAGCGGCAGCACGCGCACGAAGCGTTCGCCCGCGTAGTGGTCGGCCAGCGCCTGGTGGACGCGCGCGCGGGTGGCGCCGGGCGCGAGCAGCCGCAGGTGCAGCGGCACCGCCACCGCCATGCCCTTGTAGAAGTTGTCGACGATGGGCACGAAGACCGGCGCGTGCGCGAGGCCGGTGTAGCCCATCATCTCGGGCAGGTGCTTGTGGGTCTGGCCGAGCGCGTACATCCGCGCGGCGTCGAGCACCCGCGACTCGCGGGCGCCCTCGTAGTCGGCGATCATCGACTTGCCGCCACCCGAATAGCCGGTGAGCGAGTGGCAGGTCACCGGATAGTCGCGCGGCAGCAGGTCCGAGGCGACCAGCGGCGCGACCGCGAGGATGAAGCCGGCGGCGTGGCAGCCCGGGTTCGCGACGCGACGCGACGCGCGGACCGCGTCACGCTGGCCGCGGCCGAGCTCGGGCAGGCCGAAGGTCCAGCCGTCGGCCACGCGGTGCGCGGTGCTCGCGTCGACGATCCGCGTGCGGGCGTTCGACGGGTCCACCAGCGCGACGGACTCGCGGGCGGCCGCGTCGGGCAGGCAGAGGAACACCAGGTCCGCCTCGTTGATCAGCTCGCGGCGGCGGCCCAGGTCCTTGCGGCGCTCGGCCTCGATCTCGAGCACGCGCACGCCGCCGTGCGACGCGAGCCGCTCGCGGATCTGCAGACCGGTGGTGCCTTCCTGGCCGTCGACGAACACGGTGTTCATGGGATCTCCGTGGGGGCGCCTTCGCCCCTCAGTCCGCATGATGCCATCGCGGGCGCCCCGCGCCTCAGCCCACCACGCCCAGCGCGCCGAGCAGCGCGCCCGAACCGATCAGCCACAGCAGGTTGATCCGGGTCCGCCAGACGACGAGCGCGGCGACCGCGGTCACCGCCCACAGCGCCGGGTCGGCGCCGTTCGCGCTCGACGCGATCACCCAGCCCGCCGAGGCGGTGAGCCCGATGGCGATCGGCGACAGGCCGAGCCGGATCGCGGCCACGATCGGCGCGTCCTCGCGAGCCCGCTTCCAGCGCCAGCCCCAGAGGGTGGCGAGGCTCGAGGGCAGCAGCTGCCCGACGGTCGCCGCGAGCGCGCCCGCGGTCCCGCCCACCTGCCAGCCGAGCAGCGTGACGAACAGGATGTTCGGCCCGGGCGCGGCCTGTGCGATGGCGATCGCGTCGTTGAACTGCGTGACGGTCACCCAGCCGCGCTCGTCGACGAGGTGGCGCTGCATCTCGGGCGAGGTCGCGAGCGCGCCACCGATCGCCAGCAGCGACAGCGACGCGAAGTGCAGGAAGAGGTCGAGCAGGTCGGCGGCGCTCACCGCGCGCCTCCCGGGGCCGCGCGGCGGTTCGTCCACCACGCGAGCGCGACCGCGACCGGGCCGATCGCCGCGACCACCCAGCCGAGCTTCAACCGCAGCAGCGCGACGCCGACGAAGGCGAGCACGCCGAAGCCCAGCCAGCGCCAGCGAGCGCGCTGCGTCGCGGCCAGCCGCAGTCCGGTGCCCAGGATCATGCCGCCGGCCACGGCGCCCATGCCGATCAGCGCGCGCCGCGCGACCGGGTTCTCGTGCAGCTGCGCGTAGACCATCGCGAGCGCCAGCACCACCATCGCCGGTGCGACCAGCATCCCGCCCAGCGCGGCCAGCGCGCCGCGCCAGCCGAACCAGCGGTCGCCGACCATCAGCGCGACGTTGCAGACGTTCGGACCGGGCAGCAGCTGTCCGAACGCGAGCACCTCGACGAATTCGTCGCGGGTCAGCCAGCGGCGCTCCTCGACCAGCACCCGCTGCGCCCAGGGCAGCACGCCGCCGAAGCCGCGCAGCGCCATGCCGGAGAAGACGAGGAAGAGCTGCAGCAGCGAACGCGGACGCGGCGGTTCCGCGTCGTCGGCCGACGCCTCGGGCGCGCGTTCCGAGCCGCTCATCCGAGCCCGCCCAACGCCAGCAGCACCAGGATGCCCGCCGCCAGACCCGGGAACGGCGTGCCCGCCCAGCGCGCGATGATCCGCCGCACCCGTGCCCACCACAAGAAACCGGGCGGATTCCGAAGCCTCCGCAAGAGCTGTTGCTACGGCACCCTTGACAACCGCCGCGCGAATTTCAAGACCGGGGTGCGCCGACCGAACCGCCACTTCTGCCGAACCGAGCACCTCGTCGGCGTCAGCGCTTGGCTCATTCCCCACGGGTGGGGCCGCGAAATGCCAGTCGAGCTTTGGGATCACGTGCATCAGAGTCAGTGGAAGCGCATATGCGGCGGCGACCTCGGCGGCCCATCGCACACCACCTAGGGCGCTGTCGGATCCGTCGATTCCAGCGACGACGGTCGGTTGATCGGCTTGGGTAGTCATACGT
>JBAXJZ010000187.1:0-7869 GCA_037137595.1 Burkholderiales bacterium
CCGCAAGCAGGGCCTGGGCAAGGACGTCACCGACAAGTTCCTCGCCGGCCTGCCGGGCGTGCAGAAGGAGGGCTGCGACGGCCTGATCACCTCGTCGCGCTGGGTGCTGCACCGGATGCCCCGGCACGTGCGCACCGTCTGCATGGAGTTCTTCGGGCAGGCCAAGGACGCGGTGCCCTCGATCGTCGAGATCAAGGCCTACCTCGACCGCCAGCCCTTCGGTGCGATCCTCGCCGGCCTCGAGCACCTCGACGAGCGCTACCTGCGCGCGGTGGGCTACGCCACCAAGTCGCGGCGCGGCGGCTTCCCGAAGATGGTGCTGATCGGCGACATCGTCGGCGACGACGACGAGTCGGTCGCCAAGGCCACCTCCGAGATCGTGCGGCTCGCCAACGCCCGCAGCGGCGAGGGCTTCGTCGCGGTCTCGCCCGAGGCGCGCAAGACCTTCTGGCTCGACCGCGCGCGCACCGCCGCGATCGCGCGGCACACCAACGCGTTCAAGATCAACGAGGACGTGGTCATCCCGCTGCCGCGGATGGCCGAGTACACCGACGGCATCGAGCGGATCAACATCGAGCTGTCGACGCGCAACAAGCTGAAGGTGCTCGACGCGATCGACGCGCTGATCGCGTCCGACCCGGCCACGCTGCCGCTGGGCAAGGCCGACGACGGTGCCGGCCCCGGCGCGCGGCTGCCGGTCGAGATGCTGGCCGAGCGGCTGGCCGCCGCGCGCGAACTGGCCGCCGCGGTCCGCGCGCGCTGGGAGTTCCTGCTCGACGCGATCGACGAGCCGCTGGCGCAGGCGCTGCCGCGCTTCGCCGGGCTGGGCCTGGGCACGGTCGCCGACGAGGCGCGCCGCCGCGTCGCGGCCGACGCCGGTTCGCGCCTGTTCCACCTGCTGCAGGACCGGACGATCCGCGTCTCGTGGAAGACCGAGCTGCTCGCGCCGCTGTCGGAGATCTTCTCGGGCCAGGCGTTCCGCCCGATCCTCGACCGCGCGATCGCCGAGCACAAGCGCCTGCTGCGCAGCCGCGTCTTCGTCGCGCTGCACATGCACGCCGGCGACGGCAACGTGCACACCAACCTCCCGGTCAACTCCGACGACTACGGGATGCTGCAGGAGGCCAACCGCGCGGTCGACCGGATCATGGCGCTCGCGCGCAGCCTCGACGGCGTGATCTCCGGCGAGCACGGCATCGGCATCACCAAGCTCGAGTACCTGACCGAGGCGGAGATCCGCGACTTCCGCCAGTACAAGGAGAAGGTCGATCCCGAGGGCCGCTTCAACAAGGGCAAGCTGCTGCCCGGCGGCGACCTGCGCGACGCCTACACGCCGAGCTTCGGCCTGATGGGCGCCGAGTCGCTGATCCTGCAGCAGTCCGACATCGGCTCGATCGCCGACTCGATCAAGGACTGCCTGCGCTGCGGCAAGTGCAAGCCGGTGTGCGCGACGCACGTCCCGCGCGCGAACCTGCTCTACAGCCCGCGCAACAAGATCCTCGCGACCTCGCTGCTGATCGAGGCCTTCCTCTACGAGGAGCAGACCCGGCGCGGCATCTCGATCCGCCACTGGGACGAGTTCGGCGACGTCGCCGACCACTGCACGGTCTGCCACAAGTGCGAGGCGCCGTGCCCGGTGGACATCGACTTCGGCGACGTGTCGATGGCGATGCGCAACCTGCTGCGCAAGATGGGGCAGAAGCGCTTCAACCCCGGCACCGCGGCCTCGATGTTCTTCCTGAACGCGACCAACCCCTCGACGATCAACCTCACCCGCAAGGTGATGATCGACTGGGGCTACAAGGCACAGCGCCTCGCGCACGACGTGCTGAAGGCGCCCTCGAAGGCGCAGACCGCGGCGCCCCCGTCGACCGTCGGCCGCCCGCCGATCGCCGAGCAGGTGGTGCACTTCGTCAACAAGAAGATGCCGGGCAAGCTGCCCAAGAAGGCCGCGCGCGCGCTGCTCGACATCGAGGACTCGCGCTACGTGCCGATCATCCGCGACCCGAAGGCGATGGCCGTCGACGCGGAGGCCGTCTTCTACTTCCCGGGCTGCGGCTCGGAGCGGCTGTTCTCGCAGGTGGGGCTGGCCACGCAGGCGATGCTCTGGCACGTGGGGGTGCAGACCGTGCTGCCGCCGGGCTACCTCTGCTGCGGCTATCCGCAGCGCGGCTCGGGCCAGTTCGACAAGGCCGAGAAGATCATCACCGACAACCGGGTGCTGTTCCACCGGGTCGCGAACACGCTGAACTACCTCGACATCAAGACGGTGGTGGTGTCCTGCGGCACCTGCCACGACCAGCTGCAGAAGTACGAGTTCGAGAAGATCTTCCCCGGCTGCCGGATCGTCGACATCCACGAGTTCCTGATGGAGAAGGGCGTGCGGCTCGAGGGCGTGACGGGCACGCGGTACATGTACCACGACCCCTGCCACAGCCCGATGAAGCAGTACGCGCCGATGAAGGTGGTCAACGCGCTGGTCAACGCCGAGCTCAACGGCACGGTCGAGAAGAACGACCGCTGCTGCGGCGAGTCCGGCACGCTCGCGGTGACGCGTCCCGACATCTCCACGCAGATCCGCTTCCGCAAGGAGGAGGAGATGAAGCGCGGCGCCGACGCGATCCGCGCCGGCGCGCAGGCGGTGCCCGCCGCCGGCGCGAAGGGCGAGGCCTTCGCCGGCCCGGTGAAGGTGCTGACCTCGTGCCCGTCGTGCCTGCAGGGGCTGTCGCGCTACGAGGGCGACGCGGCGATCGAGGCCGACTACATCGTCGTCGAGATCGCGAAGCACGTGCTGGGCGAGGACTGGATGCCCGACTACGTGAAGCGGGCGAACGACGGCGGCATCGAGCGCGTGCTGGTGTGAGCGACCGTCCCGTCGCCGTCGTCACCGGCGCCGCCCGCGGCATCGGGCTCGCCTGCGCGCGCTGGTTCCTCGACCACGGTCACCGCGTTGCGCTGCTCGATCGCGACGCGGCCACGCTCGACGCCGCGGTCGCGGCGATCGCCCGGCCCGACGATGCGATCGCCGTGCACTGCGACGTGTCCGACGAGGCGCGGGTCGAGGCCGCCGCGCGCGAGGTCGACGCGCGCTTCGGTCGCGTCGACGCGCTGGTGAACAACGCCGGCGTCGCGGTCTTCGAGCACATCCAGAAGACCAGCTTCGCGCAGTGGCGCGACGTGATGGCGACCAACCTCGACGGCGTGTTCCTCTGCACGCAGGTCTTCGGCGCCCGGATGCAGGCGCGCCGCCGCGGCGCCGTCGTCAACGTCGCGTCGATCTCCGGGCTGCGCGCGAGCACGATGCGGGTCGCCTACGGCACCAGCAAGGCGGCGGTGATCCATCTGACGAAGCAGCAGGCGGTCGAGCTGTCGCACTACGGCGTGCGCGTGAACGCGATCGCGCCGGGCCCGGTCGACACCGAGATGGCGAAGCTCGTGCACACCGCCGCGATCCGCGCCGACTACCACGACGCGATCCCGCTCGCGCGCTACGGCGGCATGGACGAGATGGCGAACGTGGTGGGCTTCCTCTGCAGCGACGCCGCGGCCTACGTGAACGGGCAGGTGATCGCGGTCGACGGCGGGTTCGACGCGGCCGGCGTGGGCTTGCCCACGCTCCGGCGGGACCTCGCCGGCGGCTGATCGGGCCCGGGCGCGACGGACCCCCGCGCTTGCGCGCCGCGCCGGTCGATCCGCGGCGAGGCCCGGCCCGCGTCGCGGTCGATGCGCCCCG
The DNA here is from genome assembly GCA_037137595.1 of Burkholderiales bacterium. Lineage (GTDB taxonomy): Bacteria > Pseudomonadota > Gammaproteobacteria > Burkholderiales > Burkholderiaceae_E > UBA4615. The sequence goes on from JBAXJZ010000187.1 coordinate 3,734, forward strand.
ACCGGGCCGACCGGTCTACCATCCGCGACACGGACCGGCGCGCGCCCCGCAGCGCGCCGGCCGAACCCAGGAGACGACGATGCTCAAGCTCGTGATTCCGGTCGACGGCTCGACCGCCTCGCACCGCGCCATCGACGAGGCGGCGCGCCTCGCGAAGGAGACCACGGTCGAGATCGTGCTGGTCCACATCCGCAAGGGGGGCGCCACCTACCACGGCGAGCTGGCCCCGGGCGAGTACGAGCGCATCCGCTCGCACGAGATCGCCGACCAGGAGCGGATCCTCGACGAGGCGCTCGCCCATGCGCGCGGCATCGGGTTGCAGCAGGTGACGACCCACGGGGCGGCCGGCTCGCCCGAGGTCGACGTCCCGGTGATCGCCACGCAGCACGGCGCCGACATGATCGTGATGACGACCCGCGGGCTCGGCGCGGTCGGGGCGCTGCTGATGGGATCGACCACGCAGAAGGTCGTGCACAACGCCACGGTCCCGGTGCTGGTCGTGAAGTGAGCGGGCCGACGCCGGCGGCGCCGCTCCGGCCGCCGGATCGAGCGCGCGTCGCGACGTCGGCGTCGCCCCTCAGAGCGGATCGCGCCGCACCGTCGAGGGCACCCACTCGTACAGGTCGAACCCGGCACGCGCGCCGCCGAGGCAGTTCGCGAAGTGGTCCTCGATCTCGCGCGCCAGCGCGAGCCGGTTCGGCCACGACCGGATCGAATGGCCTTCGTCCTGGAACGACAGGAATCGCACCGGCCGGCCGGCCGCGCGCAACCTGCGCACGACGTCGACCGAATCCTGCTGCATCACGCGGATGTCGCGCTCGCCGTGCGCGACCAGCAGCGGCACGTCGATGCGGTCGATCGCGGTGATCGGCGACTGGCGCAGCAGCTCGGCGCGCTCGGCCGGGTCGCTGGTGCGCCCGAAGAAGCGCGCGGCCCAGTTGCGCCGCGCCCAGTGCGCCGGCCAGGCGTCGATCGTGCGCGGCCAGTCGGCGACGCCGACCACGGAGACGCCGCACCGGTAGGGGTGCGGCCGGCCGATCAGCTGCATCAGCGCCGAATAGCCGCCGAAGCTCGCGCCCATCACGGCGAGCCGCTCCCGGTCGGCGATGCCCGCGTCGATCGCCCAGCGCACGCCGTCGGCGATGTCGCGCTGCAGCCGGTCGCCGAAGGCGCGCGCGCCGGCCCACAGGTGCGCCCGGCCGTAGCCGGTCGATCCGCGGTAGTTCACCCGCAGCACCGCGTAGCCGCGGTTGGCGAGCATCTGCGCCTCGTCCGGCGTCGCCGGTTCCCAGCGATCGCGGGCCCAGGGGCCGCCGTGGATCTCGACCACCAGCGGCACCGGCCCGCTGGTGCCCTTCGGCCGCAGCAGCAGCCCGTGCAGCCGGCGTCCGTCCGACGCGTCGAAGGCGATCGGCTCCCATGGCGACAGCGACGCGCGGAAGGCGGCGTCGGCGTCGCGCCGGTCGAGCCGGCGCAGCGTGCCCGTCTCGCGGTTCCAGAGCAGCTCCGCGCGGTCGAGCCGGCCGGCCGCCACCACGATCCAGTGCGGACCGTCCGCGGCGCGGCTCTGCGGCAGCACGATGACCGGGTCGTCGTCGATCAGGCCCTCGCGTCGCGCACGCAGACCGACCGACGCGAGCGCGTCGGCGGCGCCCGCGTCGAGCGGGTGGAAGCGGATCAGCCCGTCCATCGCGATCCAGCCGATCGGCGCGCCGTTCGCGTCGCCGAACACCGGACCGTCGACGTCGACGACCGGATCGGCGCCGAGCACCGTCTCGTCGCCGGTCTCGAGGTCGATCACCACCAGCTCGATCCGGTCGCGACCGAGGTTGGTGGTGGCCCAGGCGCGCCGCTGGCCGAGGTCCAGGCGATGCACGGCGAACTCGTCGAACGGGCCCACCGTGCGCAGCCGCCGGTGGCCGCCGCCCGGTGTCTCGATCTCGAAGGCGACGTCCGCGCCGTCGTCCTCGGGGTCGCCGAGCCGGATCACCCGGCCGGCGATCCTGCCGCGGGTGTCGATGAGCCAGCCGCGGATGCCGGCGTCGGCCTGCCGCAGCTCGCGCACCGTGCGGGTCGCGACGTCGGCCTCGTACAGGTCGAAGCGCCGCCGGTCGCGGCGGTTGCTGGTGAAGCGGAAGGTGGTCGCGGTCTCGCCGCGGCCGATCGGCACGGAGCGGACGCCCGGCCAGGCGGCCACGACCCAGGGTTCGGCCTGCGGCGACGCGAGGTCGCGGACCGCGATCACCAGATTCTCGTCGCCCAGCGGGTCGGCGAGGTGGACCAGATGGCGGCTGTCGCCGAGCCACATCGGCGCGCCGATCGCGAGGCGGGCGCGCTCGCTGCCGTCGTGCGCGTCGCGCACCACCACGCCCGGCCCCAGGCCGACGCGCTCGACGTTGGCGGTCAGTCGTCCGTCGGGCGACAGGCCGTAGCCCCCGGCGAGGGCGGCGTTCGCGACGTAGCGGCGGACCGGCCAGACGGGCGGACGCGCGTCGGGCCCGGGGGCGGTCGCGGCCGGCGGCGGCCCCGATGCGGCGGCCTCGGCGGCCTCGGCGCCGTGCGGTCCGGCGCAGACGGACAGCAGCGCGTACAGGACCGTCGAGGCGGCGGCGAAGGCCGCGCGGCGGCCGGCGCCGGCCATCGCGGTGCGCTGCGGGGACTCGGTCATGGGGGCGACGAGCACGGGAGGGGAATCAGGACGGTGACCGGGTGACCGCGCGACCCGCGGATCGGAACGGATGGGACATGGCCGGAGCGTCGGCGCGGATCGGACCGCGAGCTTAGCGCGGCGTGCCCGGAACCGCGGCGTTCCGGTTCATGCGGCGGCCCGGGCCTCCACAGGCTTGACGAGATCCGGCGGCTCTTCCACGCTGCCCACGCCGCGACCGACTCGCGCACCGCGCCACGACGCGTGCGCCCCAAGGAGACCCCCGATGAAGATCACCGCGCTCGAGACCGTCCGCCTCGACGCCTTCCCGAACATCCTCTGGACCCAGGTCCACACCGACGAGGGCCTGACGGGACTGGGCGAGACCTTCTACGGCTCGCATGCGGCCGAGGCCCACGTCCACCAGATGATCGCGCCGCACCTGATCGGCCAGGACCCGCGCAACGTCGCGCGGCTGCAGCAGCACCTGACCGGCTACGTCGGCTTCATCGGCTCGAGCGCCGAGACGCGCGGCCGCTCGGCGATCGACATCGCGCTCTGGGACCTGAAGGCGAAGTCGGCGGGCCTGCCGCTCGCCGACCTGCTCGGCGGCCGCGTGCGCGACGACATCCGCATCTACAACACCTGCGCCGGCTACAGCTACGTGCAGACCCGACCCACGCAGGGCACCGACAACTTCGGCCTGTCGGCGAAGACCGGGCAGTACGAGGACCTGAAGGGCTTCCTCGAGCGGGCCGACGAGGTCGCGCTGTCGCTGCTCGAGATGGGCATCGACGCGATGAAGATCTGGCCGTTCGACTACGCGGCCGAGACGACGCAGGGCCAGTTCCTGTCGCGCGCCGACATGAAGCGCGCGCTCGAGCCCTTCGAGAAGATCCGCACGGCCTGCGGCGACCGCATGGACGTGATGTGCGAGCTCCACGGGCTGTGGAACCGCCCGGAGGCGGTGAAGATCGCCCGCGCGATGGAGCAGTTCGACCCGATGTGGGTCGAGGACCCGGTGATCATGGACCACCTCGACGCGATCGGCGAGGTCGCGCGGTCCACGCGCGCGCCGATCGCCGTCGGCGAGACGCGCGGCATGGCGGCCGACTTCCGCGGCCTGCTCGACCTGAACGCGCTGAGCCTGGTGATCATGGACATGGCGTGGTGCGGCGGCGTGTCCGAGGCGCACAAGATCGCGCGGCTGGCCGAGACCTACAAGGTGCCGGTGGCCTTCCACGACTGCACCGGACCGGTGGTGCTGACCACCTCCACGCACCTCGCGCTGCACGTGCCGAACTGCCACATCCAGGAGATCGTCCGCGCCTTCTACTACGGCTGGTACGGCGACGTGGTCGTCGGCCTGCCGCCGATCGCGAAGGGTCGGATCACCATCAACGAGACGCCGGGGCACGGGGTGTCGCTGCATCCGGACCTCGACGCGCGCTTCGGCCCCGAGAACCCTCGCACGGCCTATGCGGCCCTC
>JBAXJZ010000188.1:0-7812 GCA_037137595.1 Burkholderiales bacterium
GCCGGCGGGCCGGCGTAGTCGGGGCCGACCTTGAAGCCGGCGCAGCCGGCGAGCGCCGCGGCCAGCACGAGCGCGGCGAGCGGGCGGACGGCACGCACGAGTTCGAGCGGCGATCCGTCGCGGGGTTCGGCGCGACGCGGTCGCGACGCGCGGGAAAGCGTGGGCATGTGCATCGTCAATCCTCGGAGCGGCCGGCGGCCCGGCGTGCGCGTTCGCCCTCGACCATCGAGACCGCGTAGCCGGCGAGCCGGTCGACGAGCACGTCGATGGCCCGGGGCGTGGCGAGCACGGAGGGCGACAGCGTCCGCACGCCGTCGTTGAACGCGAAGAAGTGGACGCCCAGCCCGGCGATGGACAGCGCGAGCCGGTGCAGGTCGAGGTCGGCGCGCTTCAGGCCGAGCTCGCGCTGCAGCAGCCGCAGCAGCGCCTCGAACTGCGGGCGGATCTCGTTGTCGACCACGCAGGTCCAGGCGCCGGTGGGCTCGGCCATCTCGCGGAAGTGCAGCTTCATCATCAGCGTGACCGCGTCGCCCAGCTTCAGCGGGGCGAGGAAGTCCATGTAGAAGAGGCGCAGCGCCTCGGCGAGCGGGCGGCCGGGGTCGGCGAAGGCGACGAGGTCCTGCGGCGAGGCGACGCCGCCGGGCGGCTCGCTGAAGAGGGCGCGGTACAGCCCCTCCTTGTCGCCGAAGTAGTAGCTGATGGCGCCGAGGTTCACCTGGGCGGCCTGCGCGAGCGCACGCACCGAGGTCTTCTCGAAGCCCTGCTCGGCGAACAGCTTCAGCCCGGCGGCGAGGAGCCGCTGGCGGGCGTCGATGCCGTCGGCGCGGACGGGATGGTGCGGGGTGGCGGGCGACATGGGTGTGGGGGCGGCAAATGGGTCGAACGTTCGTTCCAATTGGAACGGTCGTTTGATTTCAAACGATCGTTCGACATCTGTCAAGCGCAGGGTCGTTGCCGGGCCGCGCGCCTTACGGCGATGCCGGAAGGCTTGGGCGATCCGCTCGATGGCGGGTGGGGGCCGCCGGCGCGACCGGCACGCGGCTGCGCATCGTGCTGGAACCGGTGACGCGCTGACGCGTCGCGCCCGCCCGCGAGGGCGGGCGATCGTCATGCCCCGCGCAGGACGATCTTCCCGATCTGCGTGTTCCCCTCCATCGCCCGCTGCGCGGCCGGCAGCTCGTCGAAGGCGAACACCTGGTCCACCCGCGGCGCGATGCGGCCGTCCTCGGCCATCGGCAGCAGGTCGCGGGTCACGCCGCGCGCGGCGGCGATCCGGTGGCTCATCTGCCGCATCTTGTTCGACACGCCGAAGAGCTGCAGCCGCTTCTTGTGGAGCGCCAGCACGTCGAGCGGCGCCTCGACCAGGCCGTCGACGTAGCCGACGGTGGCGAGCCGGCCCTCGAAGCCCAGCAGCTCGACGCAGTCGGGCAGCACCGATGCCCCCACCGGATTCACCACCAGGTCCACGCCGCGCTCGCCCACGATCTCGCGCACCGCCGAGACGAAGCCCGGGCCGCGGATCGGCACGCCGTGTTCGAGGCCCTGCTCCTTCAGCCGCGCGAGCTTCTCCGCGGAGCCCGACAGGCCGATGGTGCGCGCGCCCAGCGCACGCGCCACCTGCAGCGCCGCCACGCCCACGCCCGACGAGATGCCGGGCACCAGCATCCACTCGCCCGCGGCGAGCCGCCCCTGCGCGATCAGCGCGTCGTGAACCGTGAGGTACACGATGGTGAAGGCCGAGGCCTGCTCCCAGGAGAACGCGGCGGGCTTGCGGTAGGCCTCCTCGGCCCACATCAGGCCGGTCTCGGCGAACGCGCCGTCGACGCGGCCCATCACCGCGTCGCCCGCGCGCCAGGCGCTCACGCCCTCGCCCACCGCGGTCACCTCGCCCGCGCCCTCGAAGCCTGCGGGCTTCGCGCTGCCCGCGGCGTGCAGGCCGTGGCCGGCGATGAACTCGCCGCGGTTGAGCGCGGCGGCGCGGATGCGCACGGCGATCTGGCCGGGGCCGGGCACGGGCACGGGCACGTCGCGCAGGTCGACCTTCATCGAGGCGCCTTCGGTGCGGATGAACCAGCTCTTCATCGTCGTCTCCTTCATTCCCTGGGAATCTTCGCGTCCCGGACCACGCGGGCCCAGCGCTCGAGGTCGGCGCGGACCTCGGCGCCGAAGGCCTCGGGCGTCGAGGGCTCGACGTCGAAGCCCGCGCCGCGCAGCCGCGCGGCGAGGTCCGGGTCCTGCATCACCTGCGCGGCCGCCTGACGCAGCCGCGCCACCACCGGCGCCGGCACCGACGCGGGCGCGAACACGCCGTACCAGACGTCGTAGCGGGGCAGCGCGGCGTCGAGCTCGGCGAGCGTGGGGACGTCGGGTGCCTGCGCGGCGCGCTTCGCCCCGGTCACCGCGAGGCCGCGCAGACGGCCGGCCGCGAGGTGCGGCAGCATCGGCGCGAGCGTGGACACGATGAAGTCCACCTGGCCGCCGACCGCATCGGCGGTGGCCGGCGCCGAGCCCTTGTACGGCACATTGTCGAAGCGCGCGCCGGTGGAGAGCGCGATCAGCTGGCCGTAGAGGTGCGGACCGGTGCCCACGCCGGGCGACGCGTAGTTCAGCGGCCGGGTCCTGCCGAGCGCGACCAGCTCCGCGAAGGACTTCACCGGCAGCGAGGGGTGCGCGGCGATCGCGGCCGGCGTGCTCGCCACCCGCGCGATCGGCGCGAAGTCGCGCAGCGTGTCGTAGCGGATCGCACTGAACATCACCGGGTTGGTCGCCAGGAACTCGTTGGCGAACAGCAGCTGGTAGCCGTCGGCCGGGCCGCGGGCGACGACCTCGGCGCCGATGTTGCCCGAGGCACCCGGGCGGTAGTCGACCACCACCGGCTGGCCGAGCAGCGCCGAGAACCGGTCGCCGAACGCGCGCGCGGCGACGTCGGCCGCGCCGCCCGCGGGAAACGGCACGATCAGCTTCACCGGACGCTCGGGGAAGGCCTGGGCGCGCGCGGTGCCGCCGGCCATCGGCAGGGCCGCGATCGCCAGCGCGGCGCGGCGGCGCGGCAGGGCGGGCCGCGCGGTCTTCGGGACGATGCTCATGGTTCGTGTCCCCCGGTCGTGCCGGTTCATCCGCGCCGCAGGGGGCGGAAGAACTCGACGATCTCGTGCGCCAGCGCCTCGGGCTGCTCCATCGCCGCGAAGTGGCCGCCGCGCGGCATCTCGGTCCAGCGGCGGATGTCGGTGAACGCGCGTTCGCAGACCGAGCGCGGCGGGCGCAGGATCTCGCGCGGGAAGGCCGCGACGCCGCAGGGCGCGGTGACCGCGCCGTCGCGGATCGGCCAGGCCGAGTGCATCCGCGCGTAGTACGGCCAGAACGAGCTGCCGATCGCGCCGGTGAACCAGTAGAGCGCGATGTCGGCGAGCATGGTGTCCATCGACAGCGCGTCGCGCGGGTCGCCCGGGTTGTCGGTCCAGCGCTGGAACTTCTCGAAGAGCCACGCGGCGAGGCCGGCGGGCGAGTCGTTCAGCGCGGTGCCCAGCGTCTGCGGCCGCGTGCCCTGGATCCACTGGTAGCCGGTCTCCTCCTTCAGGAAGAGCGCGAGTTCGTCGAGCCAGCGCTTCTCTTCCGGCGTGGGCTGCGCCGCGGACAGCGCGTCGCGGCGCACCGGCATCATGTTCAGGTGGATGCCGATCAGCGCGTCGGGATGCTCGGCGCCGAGGATCGCGGTGACGAACGAGCCCCAGTCGCCGCCCTGGGCGCCGTAGCGCGCGCAGCCGAGCACCTCGGTCATCAGCGCATGGAAGGTCTTCGCGATGTCCTCGACCGCGAAGCGCGGCTGGCCCGGGCGGTAGGACAGCGTGTAGCCGGGCAGCGAGGGCGCGATCACGGTCATCGCGTCGGCCGGATCGCCGCCGAAGCGCGCGGGGTCGGTGAGCCGCGGGATCAGGTCGAGGAACTCGAACACCGAGCCCGGCCAGCCGTGCGACAGCAGCAGCGGCATCGGCTCGGGGCCGCCGGGCGCGCGCACGCCGGGCACGTGCAGGTAGTGCAGGTCGATGCCCGAGAGCGGCACGGTGAACTGCGGGAAGGCGTTGAGCCGCGCCTCCTGCGCGCGCCAGTCGAAGCGGTCCGTCCAGTAGGCGACCGCCTCGCGCAGGAACGCGGGGTCGGTGCCGGTGACCCAGGGCTCGCCCGGCGGCGTCTCGGGCCAGCGCGTGCGGACGAGGCGCTCGCGCAGGTCGGCGATCGCCTCGTCGGGCACGTTCAGGCGGAACGGAACGGGGGTGGGCATCGCGTCTCCTGGAGGACGGGCCGCGTCGGTCGCGCGATCCCGGTCATCGGTTATCGTCCGGCGGGTTCCCGATTCTCGACGAGGTCCCGCCGATGTCCGCTCTCGCGTTCCACATGATCGGCGGCGCGCCCGATCCGGTCGCGCCGTTCAGCCACGCCGTGGAGGCCGACGGCTGGGTGATGCTCACCGGGCAGATGCCCTTCACCGGCACGTCGAACACCTCGGCCTATCCGGAGACGATCGAGGACCAGACGCACCAGGTGATCCGCAACCTGAGGACGGTGCTCGAGGGCGTGGGCCTCGGCCTGGAGCACGTGGCGAGCGTGCGCGTCTACCTGCTGCACTTCGACGAGGACTACGCGCGGATGAACGCGGTCTACGCCTCGTACTGGCCCGAGGGGCGGCGGCCGGCGCGCACCTGCATCGGCGTGAGCGGCCTCGCGCGCGGCGCGCGGATCGAGATCGACATGCTGGCGCGACGGCCGTCGGCCTGAGGACCGGGGCCGCCGCGTCGCGGGCTCAGGCCCGCAGCTGCATCGCCTTGTACTCGAGGAACTCCTCGAGACCGTAGACGCCGTTCTCGCGGCCGCGGCCCGACTGCTTGTAGCCGCCGAACGGCGCCTGCGGGTTCCAGCGGCCGCCGTTCAGGTCGACCTGGCCGGTGCGCAGGCGACGCGCGACCTGCATCGCACGCTCGTCGGTGCCGGCCCAGACCGCGCCCGACAGGCCGTAGACCGAATCGTTGGCGATGCGGATCGCGTCGGCCTCGTCGTCGTAGGGGATGATGGCCAGCACGGGGCCGAAGACCTCCTCCTGCGCGAGCGTGGCCTTGGAGTCCTTCACCACGAACACCGTGGGCTTCACGAAGTAGCCGCCGCCCAGGCCCTCGGGCGGCTCGGCGCCGCCGGTGACCAGCTCGCTGCCGTCCTCCAGCCCCTTGCGGATGTAGCCGAGCACGCGGTCGCGCTGCAGCGCCGAGACCAGCGGCCCGAGCTTCACGCCCTCGCCGAACGCGCTGCCCACGGTGAACGACTCGGCCGCGGCCTTCGCGATCGCACGCGCCTCGTCGAGCCGCGCGCGCGGCACCAGCAGCCGGGTCCAGGCCGCGCAGGTCTGGCCGGAGTTCATGTAGCAGTTCGAGACCGAGGCCTTCACCGCCTTCTCGAAGTCGGCGTCGTCGAGCACGATCGAGGCGCTCTTGCCGCCCAGCTCCAGCGCGACGCGCTTGACGGTCTGCGCGCCCACTTCCGACACGCGCTTGCCCGCGCGGGTCGAACCGGTGAACGACACCATGTCGACCTCGGGATGCTCGGCGAGGCGCTCGCCGACCACCGGGCCCACGCCGGTCACCAGGTTGAAGACGCCCGCGGGCAGGCCGGCGTCGTGGATCACGTCGGCGAGGATGAACGCGTTGATCGGCGCGACCTCGGAGGGCTTGAGCACCACCGTGCAGCCGGCGGCGAGCGCGGGCGCGACCTTCAGCGTGATCTGGTTGAGCGGGTAGTTCCACGGCGTGATCGCCGCGACCACGCCCACCGGCTCGCGGGTGACGACCGAGTTGCCGACCTTCTGGTCGTACTCGAACTCGCGCGCGAGCTTCGCGTAGTTCGCCCACGCGGCGACCGGGCCGCCGACCTGCACGATCGTCGACAGCTTCAGCGGCATGCCGACCTCGGTGGCGATCGCCTTCGCGAGGTCTTCGCTGCGGGCCTTCAGGCCGTCGGCGATCTTCTGGACGTACTCGGCGCGCGTGGCGGGCGGGGTCTGCGACCACGCGTCGAAGGCGGCGCGGGCGGCGGCGACGGCGGCATCGGCGTCGGCGGCGGTGCCGGCGGGGACGGTGGCCCAGCGCTCGCCGGTGTTCGAGTCGGTGACCTCGAGGGTCTCGGCCGACGACGCGGCGACCCAGCGGCCGCCGATGTAGAGCTGCTTGCGTTCGATCATCTCGTGCTCCTCCTGAGGCCAGGAAGTATAGGCGGGCACCCGGCGCGACCGTTTTCGGCCCGGATTGTCCGAAGTCGACACCGAGCGGCCCGGACAGGTCTAGAATGGCTTGACACGTCTTTTTGTCAGGCTGGATTGACATGCGCCTCGCCTTCCCGTTTTCCGCGATCGTCGGCCAGGACGAGATGAAGCGGGCCATCCTCATCACCGCGGTCGATCCGACCGTGGGCGGGGTGCTCGTGCTCGGCGACCGGGGCACCGGCAAGTCGACCGCCGTCCGCGCGCTGGCCGCGCTGCTGCCGAAGATGCACGCGGTGGTCGGCTGCCCCTACGGCTGCGACCCGGCCTCGCCGCCGGGCGTCTGCGAGGTCTGCACGACGCTGAAGTCCGGTCGGAAGAAGCCCAAGTCGCACCTCGTGCCCGTGCCGGTGGTGGACCTGCCGCTGGGCGCGACCGAGGATCGCGTGGTCGGCGCCCTCGATCTGGAGCGTGCGCTCACTGCAGGCGAGAAGGCCTTCGAGCCTGGATTGCTGGCCCGAGCCAACCGCGGCTTCCTGTACGTGGACGAGGTGAACCTGCTCGAGGACCACCTGGGCGACCTGCTGATCGACGTGGCCGCCTCGGGCGAGAACGTCGTCGAGCGCGAGGGGCTGAGCGTCCGACACCCCGCGCGGTTCGTGCTGGTGGGCAGCGGCAATCCCGAGGAGGGCGAGCTGCGGCCGCAGCTGCTCGACCGGTTCGGCCTGTCGGTCGAGGTGTCGACGCCGACCGAGCTCGCCGACCGGATCGAGGTGGTGCGCCGGCGCGACGCGTTCGAGCGCGACCCGGAGGGCTTCACCGCGCGCTTCCACGAGGAGGACGAGGCCGTGCGGGCGCGGCTGCTCTCGGCCCGCGGGCGGCTGGCGGCGGTCTCGGTCCCGGACGAGGTGCTCGAGCAGTCGGCGCGGCTGTGCATCGCGCTGGGCACCGACGGGCTGCGCGGCGAACTCACGCTGATGCGGGCGGCGCGGGCGCTGGCCGCGCTCGACGGCGCGACCCGCGTCACCGGCGAGCACCTGCGGCGGATCGCGCCGTCGGCACTGCGGCATCGGCTGCGCCGCGATCCCCTCGACGACACCGGCTCGGGCGCGCGCGTCCAGCGGGTGGTCTCCGAGCTGATGCCCGCCTGAGGACACGATGGGCGCGGCCGATCCCGTCTCGATCGCGGACGACGACGTCGCCGACGCCGGCGCGCTCGCGGTCCGGGCGTGGGCGGACGCGCTGCGCGCGGCGGCGCTGGTCGCGGTCGATCCCTGGGGCTTCGGCGGCGCGGTGCTGAAGGCCGGCCACGGGCCGGTGCGGGACCGCTGGCTCGCGGTGCTCAAGGGCCTGATGCCGGCCGGATCGCCGTGGCGCCGGGTGCCGCTGCACGCCGGCGACGACCGGCTGCTGGGCGGCCTGGACCTGACCGCGACGCTGGCCGCGGGCCGGCCGGTGGCGCAGGCCGGGCTGCTGGCCGAGGCCGACGGCGGCGTGCTGGTGCTGGCGATGGCCGAGCGTGCGTCGGGCACGACGGCCTCGCGGCTGTGCGCGGCGCTGGACACCGGCGA
>JBAXJZ010000189.1:0-7809 GCA_037137595.1 Burkholderiales bacterium
CGCGATGTGGACCGGGGGCAAGCAACCGAAGACAGCGGGCTCGTACTTCGGCTACATCGACGGCGGCCAGTACGTCGCGGGCGTGGTCACCGGCCACATGAGCAAGTCGAAGCGGCTCGGCTTCGTCGCGGCCAAGCCGATCCCGCAGGTGCTGCGCAACATCAACGCGTTCACCATGGGCGCGCGCTCGGTCGACCCGTCGATCACCACCCGCGTGATCTTCACCGGCGACTGGTCGATGCCGGTCAAGGAAGCCGAGGCGACCAACAGCCTGATCGACCAGGGCGTGGACGTGGTGACCTGCCACGTGGACGGCCCGAAGGTGGTGATCGAGACCGCCGAGAAGCGCGGGATCATGTCCTGCGGCTACCACGCGAGCCAGGCCGCGCTCGCGCCCAAGGGCTACCTGACCGGCGCCGAGTGGGACTGGGCGACGCCGTACGGCATGCTCGTCGAGGCGGCGCGCACCGGCAAGCCGCACCTGAACTTCCTGCGCGGCGGGCTGAAGGAGGGCTTCGTGAAGATGTCCGCCTGGGGGCCGTCGGTGTCGCCGAAGGCGAGGGAGGCCGGCGAGGCCGCGCTCGCGTCGATGCGCAAGGGCGACGCGATCTTCAAGGGCCCGATCAAGGACAACAAGGGCGCGACGGTGGTCCCGGCCGGCACCACGCTCGAGATGACCAACCTCGAGCTCGAGAAGATGAACTACCTGGTCGAGGGCGTGCTGGGCACGATCCCGGCCTGACGGTCCGGCCCGGCGCCCGTTCCGATGGCCACGAGCCCCGCAGCGCTGCCCGCGGCGAGCCGGCCGGCGATCCTGTCGCCCGCCGTGCTCGCGTGGCTCGTGCCCATCGGCTCGATCGTCGCCGGGCTGCTGGCGTTCGGCGTGTTCGTGCTCGTGATCGGGCAGAACCCGCTGCAGGTGTACGCGACCATCCTCGAGGGCGGCTTCGCCAGCAGCTTCTCGTGGAACAACACGCTGCTGCGCGCCGCGCCCCTGATCCTCACCGGGCTCGCGGTCGCGATCCCGGCGCAGGCGGGACTGGTGGTGATCGGCGGCGAGGGCGCGCTGGCGATCGGCGCGCTGCTCGCGTCGGCCGTCGCGGTGCCGCTGCTGCCCGCGCTCGGCGCCGGTGCGCTGGTGGCCGGCGCGCTCGCCGGCATCGCCGGCGGCGCCGTCTGGTTCGCGCTCGCCGGCTGGTTCCGCGCGCACCGCGGGCTGAACGAGACGATCAGCAGCCTGCTGCTGTCCTACATCGCGATCGCGGTGTTCAACCATGTGGTCGAGGGCCCGCTGCGCGATCCCGCGAGCCTCAACAAGCCCTCGACCTTCCCGATTCCCGACGCGTCGATGATCGGCACGATTCCCGGCATCGACGTCCACTGGGGGCTGGCGGTCGGCATCGTCGCCTGCGTGATCGCGCAGCTCGCGCTGTCCCGCAGCACCCAGGGCTTCGCGCTGCGCGTGGCCGGCGGCAATCCGCGCGCCGCGCTGCTCGTCGGCCTGCCGGTGGGCACGCTGATCGTCGCGGCCTGCGCGCTCGGCGGCGCGGCCGCCGGGCTCGCCGGCGCCATCGAGGTGATGGCGGTGCACGGCGCGGCGAACGCGTCGGTGCTCGCCGGCTACGGCACCACCGGGATCCTCGTCGCGTTCATGGCGCGCCAGCAGCCGCTGGCGATCGTGCCGGTGGCGATCCTGATGGGCGGCATCTCGGCGGCGGGCAGCCTGCTGCAGCGCCGGCTCGACCTGCCCGACGCCACCACGATGGTGCTGCAGGGCCTGCTGTTCGTCGCGATCCTCGCCGGCGACGCCTTCCTGCCGAAGACGAAGCGATGATGGACGCGATCACCACCGTCCTCATCGCCGTGCTCGGCGGCGCGATCCGCGTCTCGACGCCGTTCCTCTTCGTGTCGCTCGGCGAGTGCATCACCGAGAAGTCGGGGCGCATCAACCTCGGCCTCGAGGGCACGATGGTGTTCGGCGCGATGCTGGGCTACGCCGCCTCGTACCACACCGGCTCGCCGTGGTTCGGCGTGCTCGCGGCGGGCTGCGCGGGCATCGTCTTCGGCGCGGTCCACGGGCTGCTGTGCAGCCTGCCGCGCGTGAACGACACGGCGATCGGCATCTCGCTGATCGTGCTCGGCCTCGGACTGGCGTTCTTCTTCGGCAAGGCCTACATCCAGCCGACCGCGCCGCGGCTGCCGTCGATCGACCTCGGCGGCTGGAGCTCGAACCCGGCGCTGCGCGCGGCGCTGCAGGTCAACGTGCTGTTCGTGATCGGCGGGCTGCTCGCGCTCGCGCTGCACTGGGCCTTCGTCAACACCCGCTGGGGGCTGCAGCTGCGCACCGTCGGCGACTCGGCCGACGCGGCGCGCGCGCTCGGCCTGTCGGTGGCGGGCACGCGCGTGCGGGCCACCGCGCTCGGCGGCTTCTTCGGCGGCGTGGCGGGCGCCTACCTGTCGCTCTACTACCCCGGCAGCTGGAACGAGTCGCTGTCGAGCGGTCAGGGCGTGATGGCGGTGGCGCTGGTGATCTTCGCGCGCTGGAGCCCGCTCGGCTGCTTCCGGGCGGCGCTGATCTTCGGCGGCGCGGGTTCGATCGGCCCGGCGCTGCAGGCGGTGGGCGTGCAGGCGGGCTACCACCTGTGGAACGCCGCGCCCTACGTGCTGACGCTGGCGATCATGCTGGCCAGCACCTCGAAGGCCCGCGCGTCGATCGGGGCGCCGGGCGAACTCTCGATGACGCGCTGAGCGCGTCGGCCACGAACGGGGACACGGGACGATGAGCGGACTGGGCGGGTTGAACAAGTCGCCGAACGGCGTGGTGATCGGGCTGGTGCAGCTGCAGCTGCCGGTGGTGGAGACCCCGGCGCAGCTCGCCGCGCAGACCGAGCGCATCGTCTCGATGGTCGGCAAGGCCCGGCGCAACAACGCCGGCATGGACCTGGTGGTGTTCCCGGAGTACGCGCTGCACGGACTCTCGATGAGCACCGCACCCGAGCTGATGGTCTCGCTCGACGGGCCCGAGGTGGCGGCCTTCCGCGCGGCCTGCGTCGCGAACCGGATCTGGGGCTGCTTCTCGATCATGGAGGCCAACCCCGGCGGCAACCCCTACAACACGGGTCTGGTGATCGACGACACCGGCCGCATCGCGCTCTACTACCGCAAGCTGCATCCGTGGGTGCCGGTCGAGGCCTGGGAGCCGGGCAACCTCGGCATCCCGGTGATCGACGGTCCGAAGGGCTGCAGGCTCGCGCTGATCATCTGCCACGACGGGATGTTCCCCGAGATGGCGCGCGAATGTGCGTACAAGGGCGCGGAGATCATGCTGCGCACGGCCGGCTACACCGCGCCGATCCGACACGCGTGGAAGATCACCAACCAGGCGAACGCCTTCCAGAACCTGATGGTCACCGCCAGCGTCTGCCTGTGCGGCAGCGACGGCAGCTTCGACTCGATGGGCGAGGGCATGGTGTGCGACTTCGACGGCACGGTGCTCGTCGAAGGCTCGAACCGGCCCGACGAGATCATCACCTGCGAGGTGCGGCCGGATCTCGTCCGCGAGGCGCGCGCGCACTGGGCCGTGGAGAACAACCCCTACCAGCTCTGGCACCGCGGCTACGTCGCGGTGAAGGGCGGCGCGCAGGACTGCCCCTACACCTTCATGCACGACATGGTCGCCGGCCGCTACACGCTGCCGTGGGAGTCGCAGGTGGTGCACGTCGACGGCACGAGCTGCGGCTTCGCGGCGCCCACGCGGGCGTACGTCGGCGCCGAGGCCGCCGGGCCCGACGGCCTGCCGCTGCCGGCCGAATCGCGCCGCGCGGCCTGAACCCGATCCGACCCGACGCCGCCCGCGCCCCCGCCCCGCGCCCCGAGGACCGCTGCCGATGACCGCCTTCGCCACGATCCCCGCCGACCCGTACCCGTGGCCGTACGATGGCGGCTTCCGCCCCGAGGACACCGCGCTGGTGATCATCGACATGCAGACGGACTTCTGCGGCCTCGGCGGCTACGTCGACCGCATGGGCTACGACCTGTCGATGACGCGCGCGCCGATCGAGCCGATCGGCCGGCTGCTGGCCGCCGCGCGCGCTGTCGGCATGCACGTGATCCATACCCGCGAAGGCCATCGGCCCGACCTCGCCGACCTGCCGGCCAACAAGCGCTGGCGCTCGCGGCGGATCGGCGCGGGCATCGGCGACGAGGGGCCCTGCGGCCGCATCCTCGTCCGCGGCGAGCCGGGCTGGGAGATCATCCCCGAGCTGGCGCCGATCGCCGGCGAGCCGATCGTCGACAAGCCGGGCAAGGGCTCGTTCTGCGCGACCGATCTCGAACTCATGCTGCGCACCCGCGGCATCCGCAACCTGATCCTCACCGGCATCACCACCGACGTGTGCGTGCACACGACGATGCGCGAGGCGAACGACCGCGGCTTCGAGTGCCTGATCGTCTCCGACTGCTGCGGCGCGACCGACCTGGGCAACCACCTCGCCGCGCTGAAGATGGTCACGATGCAGGGCGGCGTCTTCGGCGCGGTGGGCACCTCGGCGCAGGTGCTCGCGGCGATGGGCCGGGCCTGAGGCCGGGACGCGGGCCATGAAGGCACCCGATCTCCAGACGCTCGGCCTCACCAAGCGCTTCGGCGACTTCGTCGCGCTCGACGCGGTCGACCTCGACGTGCGGCCGGGCACGGTCCACGCGCTGCTCGGCGAGAACGGCGCCGGCAAGAGCACGCTGGTCAAGTGCCTGGTGGGCTACCACCGGCCGGATGCGGGCTCGATCCTCGTCGACGGCCGCGAGCGCGACATCGGCTCGCCGCAGGCGGCGCGTGCGCTCGGGGTCGGCATGGTCTACCAGCACTTCACGCTGGTGCCCTCGATGAGCGTGGCCGAGAACTTCGCGCTGGCACGCGGCGGGCTCGGCGCGGTGGTCGACTGGAAGGCCAAGGTCGAGGAAATGCGTGCCTTCATGGCGGGCACGCCGTTCACGCTGCCGCTGGAGGCGCCGGTCTCGTCGCTGGCCGCCGGCCAGAAGCAGAAGGCCGAGATCCTGAAGCAGCTCTACGCCGACAACCGGCTGCTGATCCTCGACGAGCCGACCTCGGTGCTCGCGCCCGACGAGGCCGACGAGGTGCTGGGCGCGATCCGCGGCCTCGCGCACTCGGGTCGGCTCACGGTGGTGATGATCACGCACAAGTTCCGCGAGGTCGCGGCCTTCGCCGACGACGTCACGGTGCTGCGGCGGGGCCGGCGCGTGGCCGGCGGCGCGGTCGCCGACTTCGACGCGGCCAAGCTCGCCGACGCGATGATCGGCGCGGCGCGCCGGCGCGAGCTGCCGCCGCGCGACCCGGTGCCCGGCGCCGCGACGCCGCGGCTGGAGGTCGAGGGCCTGACGGTGGCCGACGACGCGGGCCGGCGCGTGGTCCGCGAGGTGACGCTGTCGGTGCGGGCGGGCGAGATCCTCGGCATCGCGGGCGTCTCGGGCAACGGCCAGCGCGAGCTCGTCGAGACGCTGCTCGGGCAGCGCGACGCCACCGCCGGGACCCTCCGGATCTCGGGCGAGCGCTACCGCGGGCGGCGTGCCGAGATCGTCCGCCACGCCGTGGGCAGCCTGCCCGAGGAACCGCTGCGCAACGCCTGCGTGGCCGGCATGTCGGTCGCCGAGAACCTCGCGCTGCGCGAGTTCGACGTGGGCCCGATCGCGCGCGCCGGCTGGCTGAGCCCGTCGCGGATCGTCGCCGCGGCGTTGCCGCGCATCGAGGGCTTCGGCGTGAAGACCCGCGGTCCGGACGCGCCGATCGGCACGCTGTCGGGCGGCAACGTGCAGCGCGCGGTGCTGGCGCGCGAACTGTCGCGCGGCTGCCGGGTGCTGATCGTGATGAACCCGGTGTTCGGCCTCGATTTCGCCGCGGTCGACGAGATCCACCGCCGTCTGCTCGAGGCCCGCAACGGCGGCGCCGCGGTGCTGCTGGTGAGCGAGGACCTGGACGAGCTGATCGAGCTGTCGGACCGCGTGGCGGTGATGTCCGAGGGCATGGTGGTCTTCGAGACCGCCGATGCCGCGGGCGAACGCGCCGAGATCGGCCGCCGGATGGGCGGCGCCCACGACTCCGGGCATGTCGCCGTCGGCGAGCCCGCCTTCGCCGAGACCACCGCATGAGCGCCACCGTCCCGACCGCCACCACGATGCGGACCGTCCGCGCGCGGCCCTTCGAGTTCTCGTTCGATCCGTCGCGGACCGCGGTGGTGATGATCGACATGCAGCGCGACTTCATCGAACCGGGCGGCTTCGGCGAGTCGCTGGGCAACGACGTGAGCCACCTCTCGCGCGTCGTGGCCCCGGCCCGCTCGCTGCTCGACTGGGCCCGCGGGCTCGGCATGACCGTGGTCCACACCCGCGAGTGCCACCGCGCGGACCTGTCGGACTGCCCGCCGGCCAAGCGGCTGCGCGGCGCGCCGTCGCTGAGGATCGGCGATCCCGGACCGATGGGCCGGATCCTGATCGACGGCGAACCCGGTGCGGACTTCGTGCCGGGCCTGGAGCCGCGGGCCGGCGAGATCGAGATCGTCAAGCCCGGCAAGGGCGCGTTCTACGCGACGGGGCTGGGCGACGCGCTGTCGGCGCGCGGGATCACGCACCTGGTGTTCGGCGGCGTGACCACCGAGGTCTGCGTCCAGACCACGATGCGCGAGGCGAACGACCGCGGCTACGACTGCCTGCTCGTCGAGGAGGCGACCGGCAGCTACTTCCCCGAGTTCAAGCGGGCCGCGCTCGAGATGATCCGCGCGCAGGGCGCGATCGTCGGCTGGACCGCGTCGCTGACGGACCTGCTGCGCGCCTGAGCGGCCCGTCGTTCAGGCCACCTGCAGCCGATCCGCGCGGACGCCCGGCGACGGCGCGGGTGCCGTCGTCGACAGCGACGCGCCGCGTCGCATCATCGCCACCGTCGCGACCAGCCGCACGACCCGCCGGGCGGGTGCGTCGAGCGCGCGCCAGCCGGGCCGGGGATCGAGCAGCGCGCGGCCGTCGGGGCCGAGCAGCGCACACAGCAGCGCCGAGGCCAGCGAGCGGCGGGCGAGTTCGGGCCGGTCGGCCGACAGCAGCGACAGCGCCGTCGCGAGCGCGGTGTAGGTCGCCGCGCCGCCGAGATGGATCGTGACCAGGAGGCCCGCCCCGGTGAACGCGTCGTCGAGGTCGAAGCGGTGCCGGCGCGCGCGCGCCGAGAGGTCCCGGACGAAGCGCGAGCGCGCCACGTCGCCCATCGCGGGCTGCAGCAGGTCGAGCACCGCCTTGAGGACCTCGGTCTCGAGTTCGTCGATCCAGCCGTGGATCGCGACGGCCGCGTCGCGGTCGCGCGCGGCGCCCGGCGCCGCGAGGCTCAGGTCCTGCGACGCGAGATCGCGGCCGTCGACGCCCTCGCGCGCCACCCACCACACCGGATCGATGCCGAGCACCTCGGCGGCGTCGCGCAGCATCTCCAGGTAGGTCGTGCCGCCGGGGCGGGGCGGGGCGGTCAGCCCGCGGTGTCCGGCCAGGCCGATGCGCCAGCCGAGGATGGACGGTTCGAGCGGATGCGAGGCGTCGTCGTGCCCGGCGAGCGCGCGGGTCAGTTCCAGCCGCTCCTCGTCGGTCGCGCGGTCGACGGCGGCGCCGAGCAGCCGGGTGCTGAGGCTCGCGCGCGCCGGGGGCTCGGCCCGAGGACGGACTCCGGTGCGGGCCGGGGACGGCTCGCCGTCGGGGAGCGACCCTGCGGGTACGGCGCTGGGGGCTTCGGGGGCAGCAGGCGGGAGGGTCCGCATGACCGGGGCT
>JBAXJZ010000190.1:0-7802 GCA_037137595.1 Burkholderiales bacterium
GACCCTGGTGCGCAACGAGGCCGGCAAGCTGGCGGCGGTCGTCACGCAGACCCAGCTGGTGATCCCGGGCTGAGCGCGCCGGCCGGCGGCGGGCCGGCGACCGCGGAGCCGGAATGGGGTATGGTGCGGGTTTCGAAGGGGCCCACGACTTGGCGAAACCCAATTACCAGTACGAGAAGCGGCAGCGCGAGCTGGCGAAGAAGGCCAAGAAAGCCGAGAAGGCCGCACGCAAGGCTGCCGGCAAGACTGACGACGGCGGCCCCGACGAGCCCGAGGACGGCCTGCCGCCTGCCCAGGGCGAGGCGGGCGCGCCCGACGGCGCAGCCCCCGCCGACGGCCAGGCCTGACGGCCCGGCCCGCCGCACTCAGGCGGGCTTGTAGGTGTCCAGCGAGAGCTTCTCGCGTGCCATCGCGGCCGCCACTGCCGGATGCTGCGCGAGCCGCAGCACGTAGTCGCGGTAGGCCGGCAGCGTCGCCGGATCGATCCCCGCGAAGCCTCCCCACCGGAACAGCGTCAGCGCGTAGGCGTCGACGAACGACGGCGATTCGCCGGCCAGCCACGGCCGCGCGCAGTCGAGCCAGCCCTGGATCCGCTCGAGCTGCGTCCGGTAGAGCGCCGCCGCCGAGGCCTTGACCTTCGCCTGCGCGTCCGCGTCGTCGGTGAACTTCCCCGGCATGAAGACGTGGGTGAACGTGGTGTGGACCGTGTTGTTCATCCACGCGAGGCTGGAGAGCATCTGCGCGCGCGACCACGGGTCGGCGGGCAGCAGGTTCGCCGCCGGGTGCGCCGACGCGATCCAGTCGCAGATCGCCAGGATCTGGTTCAGCGGGCGGCCGTCCACCACCAGCGTGGGCACCTGCGCGTTGGGGTTGATCGCCATGTACTCCGGCGTCCGGTGCTCGCCCTTGTGGAGCTTCACCAGCTCGAACTCGACCGTCACGCCGGTCGCGGCAGCGGCCAGTTCCAGGCCGACGTGGGGGATGAACGAACACGCGCCGGGCGCGTAGTAGAGGCGGATGGGCATGGGGTCTCCTGGCGGGGGCGTTCCGGATCGCGGGCCGGCGGTGCGGTTCGGCCCGGAGGCCCGAAGGTTACCGCAGGCCCGCGGGGCCGGTCGCCTACAATCCGCGGCCATGGAGTCGGTCGACGCGGTGGTCGTCGGCGCGGGCGTCGTGGGCCTCGCGGTCGCGCGCGCGCTGGCGCTGGCAGGGCGGGAGGTGTGGGTGCTCGAGGCCGAGGAGGCCTTCGGCACGCAGACCTCGTCGCGCAATTCCGAGGTGATCCACGCGGGCATCTACTACCCGCAGGGTTCGCTGAAGGCGCGCCTGTGCGTGCGGGGCAAGCAGATGCTCTACGCGTATTGCGCCGCGCGCGGCGTCGCGCACCGGCGGATCGGCAAGGTGCTGGTGGCCGCCGAGCCCGACGAGATCCCCGTGCTCGAGGGCTACGCGCGCAAGGCGGCGGCCAACGGCGTGACGCTCGAGCCGTTGACGGCGGCCGAGGTCGCCCGGCTCGAGCCCGCGGTCCGCGCGGTCGCGGGGCTGTGGTCCGAGACCACCGGCATCGTCGACAGCCACGGGCTGATGCTCGCGCTGCTGGGCGACGCCGAGGCCGCGGGCGCGACGCTCGCGGTCCGCACGCCGGTCGAGCGGGTCCGCGTGGTGGACGGCGGCTTCGAGGTGCACGCGGGCGGCGACGAGCCGATCGCGCTGCGCTGCCGGCTGCTGGTCAACGCGGCGGGCCTGTCGGCGCAGCAAACGGCGCGTGCGATCGAGGGCCTGGACGCCGCGCACGTGCCGCCGGCCTTCTACGCGAAGGGCCACTACTTCACGCTCGCCGGCCGTTCGCCGTTCTCGCACCTCGTCTATCCGATGCCCGACCACGCGGGCCTGGGCATCCACGTCACGCTCGACCTCGGCGGCCAGTGCAAGTTCGGCCCCGACGTGACCCGCTGGCCCGAGGCGCCCGACTATGCCTTCGAGGACGGGCTCGAGCCGAAGTTCTACGCGGCCATCCGCCGCTACTGGCCGGAACTGCCTGACGGCGCGCTGCAGCGCGGCTACACCGGCGTGCGGCCGAAGGTCAGCGGGCCGAAGGACGCGGCCGGCGACTTCGTCATCCAGGGGCCCGAGGTCCACGGCCTCGCAGGGCTGGTGAACCTGTTCGGCATCGAGTCGCCGGGCCTCACGTCCTCGCTCGCGATCGCGCAGGACGTCGCGGCCCGGCTCGGGCTCGACGCGACGGCCGCCGAGTGCTGAAGGCCGACACCGGGCGCAACCGGCTGATCGGCATCGGGCTCGTGTCGATCACGTTCCTGTGCTTCGCGGTGCTCGACACCACCGCCAAGGCGCTGGTGCGCTCGCTGCCGGTGATCGAGGTGGTCTGGCTGCGCTTCGTCGGCCACGTGCTCTTCACCGGCGCGCTGCTCGGGCCGCGTCACGGCCGCGCGCTGGTGACCGTCTCGCATCCGTGGCTGCAGCTGCTGCGCGGCACGATGCTGTTCGGCATGACCGCGATGAACTTCTGGGCGCTGCAGTACCTGCAGCTCGCCGAGACCGGCGCGATCCAGTTCGCGGTGCCGCTGCTGATCGCGCTGTTCGGCGCCTGGCTGCTCGGCGAGCGGCTCGACGCGGGCCGGTGGATCGCGATCGGGGTGGGCTTCGCCGGCGTGCTGCTGATCGTGCGGCCGGGCACGCAGGCGTTCCATCCGGCGATCCTGCTGTCGATCGGCAACGCGGTGCTCTACGCGCTCTTCAACCTGCTCACGCGCCGGCTCGCGGCGACGGACCGGCCCGAGGCGACGCAGTTCCTGTCCGCGCTCGCCGCGGCCTGCCTGCTGACGCCCTTCGGGCTGGCGGTCTGGCAGGCGCCCGACGGGCCCGCGCAGTGGCTGCAGGTGGCGACGATGGGCATCTTCGGCGGGCTCGGTCACTGGCTGCTCGCGGCCGCGCACCGCTTCGCGCCGGCGACCGTGCTCGCGCCGTTCCTCTACCAGCAGATCGTCTGGATGGCGCTGCTCGGCTGGTGGGTGTTCGCCGACGTGCCGGGCGTGCCGGTCGTCGCGGGCACGGCGGTGGTGGTGGCCTGCGGGCTCTACCTGATCGCGCGCGAGCGGGGCCGGGGATGATGCTCCGGTAACATCGGGCCTTCCCGCGCAGCCGTTCGCAGAGCATGGCCGAGTCCGCCCTCACGCCGCCCGCCTGGCAGGTCGACTTCGATCGCTGGCCGTATCCGCCCGTCGCCGCGCACCGCGGGGCCGGCAGGCTCGCCCCGGAGAACACGCTCGCCGCGATGCGCGTCGGCGCCTCCCACGGGCACACGCTCTTCGAGTTCGACGTGAAGCTCTCGGGCGACGGCAAGCCCTTCCTGCTGCACGACGCGGTGCTCGACCGCACGACGAACGGCCGCGGTCCGGCCGGGGCGCTGACCCTGGGCGAACTCGCGCAGCTCGACGCCGGCTCGTGGCACGGCGCGGCCTTCGCGGGCGAGCCGCCGCCGACGCTCGCCGCGGTCGTCGCCTACCTGCTGGCCAACGGCCTGAACGCGAACGTCGAGATCAAGCCGAGCCCGGGGCGCGAGTCCGAGACCGGCGCCGCGGTGGCGCTCGCCTGCGCGTCGCTGTGGCGCGCCGCGGCCGTCCCGCCGCTGCTGTCCTCGTTCTCCGAGGAGGCGCTCGACGCCGCCCGTCGCACGGTGCCCGCACTGCCGCGCGCGCTGCTCTTCGAGCATCCGCTGCCCGCCGACTGGCTCGAGCGCGCGCGCCGGCTGGACTGCGTCGCGATCGACCCGAACCACCGCTCGCTCACCGCGCCGATCGTCGAGCGCGCGCATGCCGAGCGGCTGCGGGTCGTGACCTACACCGTGAACGAGCCCGAGCGCGCGGCGCTGCTGCGGCACTGGGGCGTGGACTGCGTCATCACCGACGCGGTCGACCGCATCCGGGCCTGAACCCCACGAGACCGACAGGAGGAGACGAGATGAACGACCGGGTACGGGTGACGATCGACGGCGGCGTGGCCGACGTCCGGCTGGTGCGGGGCGACAAGATGAACGCCCTCGATCCGGCGATGTTCGAGGCGCTGCGCGAGACGGGCAAGCGGCTGATCGCCGAGCCCGGGCTGCGGGCGGTGGTGCTGTCGGGCGAGGGCCGCGCGTTCTGCGCGGGGCTGGACTTCGGCCGGTTCGAGAAGATGGCCTCGGAGCCGGGCGACGGCGGGATGGGCCTGTCGCACGAGATGCGGCTGGGCGCCCGCACGCACGGGATCTCGAATGACGCGCAGTACGCGGTGATGGTCTGGCAGGACGTGCCGGTGCCGGTCATCGCGGCGGTGCACGGCGTGGCCCTCGGCGGCGGCTTCCAGCTCGCGCTGGGCGCGGACCTGCGCTTCGTCACCCCCGACGTGCGCATGTCGGTGATGGAGATCAAGTGGGGCCTGGTGCCCGACATGGGCGGCGCGCTGCTGATGCGCAGCCTGGTGCGCGCGGACGTGATCCGCGAGCTGACCTGGAGCGGCCGCGTGTTCGGCGGCGAGGAGGCGCAGCGCCTGGGTCTCGCGACCCGCGTCTGCGCGGACCCCTACGCCGAGGCGCTCGAACTCGCCCGCGAGATCGCTGGCAAGAGCCCCGACGCGATCCGCGCCGGCAAGCGGCTGCTGAAGCTCGCCGAGTCGGCCGACCCGGCGGCCGTGCTGCAGGCCGAGTCCGACGAGCAGATCCGGTTGCTGGGCAGCCCGAACCAGGTCGAGGCGGTGGCGGCGAACCTGCAGAAGCGCGCGCCGGCGTTCGTCGATCCGAAGGGCTGAACGGGGCACGCCGCGTCGGTCCGCCGGCCGTCCGGCCGGATCGGTTCGTCCCGTCCGGGCCGCGGCGATCCGGCGCGGTCCGTCAGTCGTCGCGACGGGCGAGCCCGTCGTCGGGCAGGTCGTACCACTCGGCCTGCTGGGCGACGACGATGCAGCGCTCAGCGCCGGTTGACCAGCCAGATGCCCGCGGCGATCAGTGCGGCGGCCGCGAGCAGCGATACGGTGGGCGCCTCGCGCAGCAGCACGGTCGCGAACGCGACGCCGAACAGCGGCGTGAGGAAGGTGAAGGCCGAGACCTTGGCCGGCGAATGGCGCTGGACCATCACGAACCAGCCGAGGTAGCTGAACGAGGCGACCGCGATCACCTGCCAGGCGAAGGCCGCCCAGACGATCGGCGTGGGCGCGAACACCCCCGGCTCGCCGATGGCCGCGGACACGCCGAGCAGCAGCACCGCGGAGACCGCGAGCTGCACGAACAGCGTGCGCTCGGGCGGCTCGGCGCGCAGTGGCGTGGCCTTGACGATCAGCGTGGTCGCGGCCCAGGCGATGCCGGCCGCGAGGCACAGCAGGTCGCCGATCGCGTCGCCGTGCGAGACGCCGTCGCCGTGATCGGCGAGCGCGACCGCCACGCCCGCGAACGCGAGCCCGAGGCCGGCGAGCCGCGACGGCGTCAGCGGATCGCGCAGCAGCCGGTGGCCGCCGAGCGCGACGAAGAAGGGCGCGGTGTAGAGCAGCACCGAGCCGCGCGACGCGGTGGTCCGCGCCAGGCCGATGTAGAGGAACACGAACTCGATCGCGAACACCGTGCCGATGGCGAGCGCCCATCCGCCGCTGCCGCGCGCCGGGCGCAGCGGGATGCCGCGCGCGAGCATCCACGCGGCGATCACCACGGCCGCGCCCAGCGAGCGCAGGCCGGCCTGCCAGAGCGGCGAGATGCCGGCCACGCCGACCTTGATCGCGATCTGCCCGAGCGCCCAGATCGCGCACAGGCCGACCATGATGGCCGCCGCGCCCGCGTCGATCGGGCGCGGGCCGGGGAGGGCGGGGGCGCTCACGCGGGCGATCCGTCGGCGGCGGGTCGGTCGCTGCGCGTACGGGCGACCGCGTCGTGCCAGCCGGCCATCCGCGCGGCGGCTTCGTCGCGCGACATCGCGGGCTCGAAGACGCGGTCGACCTGCCAGCGCGCGGTCAGCGCGGCCGCGTCCTCCCAGTAGCCGGTCGCGAGGCCGGCGAGGCAGGCCGCACCCAGCGCGGTGGTCTCGAGCACCTTCGGGCGCACCACGCGCACGCCGAGCAGGTCGGCCTGGAACTGCATCAGCAGGTCGTTCGCGGAGGCGCCGCCGTCGACCCGCAGCTCGGCGAGCGGCTCGGCCGCGTCGCGCTGCATGGCCGCGAGCAGGTCGGCGCTCTGGAAGGCGATCGACTCGAGCGCGGCGCGCGCCAGGTGCGCGGCGGTGGTCCCGCGGGTGAGCCCGAACATCGCGCCGCGCGCGTCCGGATCCCACCATGGGGCGCCCAGCCCGGTGAACGCGGGCACGAGGAACACGCCGGCGGCGTCGGGCACCGAGCGCGCGAGCGTCTCGACCTCGGCCGCGCTGCGGATCAGGCCCAGGCCGTCGCGCAGCCACTGCACGACCGCGCCCGCGACGAAGACGCTGCCCTCGAGCGCGTGCGCTCGGCGCGGCGCGCCGTCGGGGCCGGCGAGCGTCCACGCGGCGGTGGACAGCAGGCCGCTCGCCGACGGCTGCGGCCGTTCGCCGGTGTTCATCAGCAGGAAGCAGCCGGTGCCGTAGGTGTTCTTGGCCATGCCGGGCGCGAAGCAGGCCTGGCCGAAGAGGGCGGCCTGCTGGTCGCCGGCGATGCCCGCGAGCGGCAGCCGGCGGCCCTCGAGCTCGATCTCGCCGATCGCGCCCGAGGACGGCACGATCCGCGGCAGCACCGCCCGCGGGATCCCGAAGAGCGCGAGCAGCTCGTCGCTCCAGTCGGCCGCATGCAGGTCGTAGAGCAGCGTGCGGCTGGCGTTCGATGCGTCGGTCACGTGCAGCGCGCCGCCCGACAGCTTCCACGCGAGCCAGCTGTCGACGGTGCCGAAGGCGAGCTCGCCGCGCTCGGCCCGGGCGCGCGCGCCCGGCACGTGCTCGAGCAGCCAGGCGAGCTTGGTGCCCGAGAAATACGGGTCGAGGACGAGGCCGGTCCGCTCGCGGACCCACGGTTCGCGGCCCTCGGCCTTGAGCCGCGCGCAGGTCGGCGCGGTACGGCGGTCCTGCCAGACGATGGCCGGGGCGACCGGCTCGCCGGTGGCGCGGTCCCAGAGCACCGTGGTCTCGCGCTGGTTCGTCTTCTTCGCCGGCGCCCCCGCGGGGCCCTCCCGGAGGTCGGCCATCCCCGCCACCACGCGCGCGCGCGAGCCGAGGGCCCGGATCGCGCGCAGCAGCACGCGCTTGCGCTCGGCGCGGAAGACCACGGCCAGCCGCAGCTCCTCCGACAGCGGCGCCTGCTGCTGCTGCCGCTGCCCCTGCTCCTGCTGCTGCCCCTGCTGCCGCTCGCCGCCGCCGCCGCCGCCGCCTGCGCTGCCGCCGCCGGCTGCGCCGCTCCCGCTCCCGCCTCCGCCGGCTTCACCACTGCCGCCGGCTGCAGCGCCGCCGCCGCCGCCCGCCGCCAGGAGTGCCTCGTCGTCCTCCAGGTTGGTCCGGAAGTTCGAGAGAAGCACGGAGCACACGCCCAGCAGCGTGCGCAGCACGGCCGACTGCGGGGGTCGGGGCGGGGTGGGGTGGGGGATTGGTTGGGGGTGGGGTCGGGGGCGGGCGGGGGTGGGGGCTCGTGGGCGCGGGGTGAGTCTTGACTTTGGAGGGCCGCCCTAGCCCCGAGCCGCGGCCCCGGGAAACCGAACGGGGGGTGGCGTTTGAAAACTCGCCACCGCTGGGCGCAGCGCAACCCCCCGCTTCCCCCCCCCCCCCCCCCCACCCCCCCCCCCCGCCCCCCCCCCCCCCCCCCCCCCC
>JBAXJZ010000191.1:0-7784 GCA_037137595.1 Burkholderiales bacterium
GGATGAAGCCCTTGATGCGGCCGTCGAAGTCGCCGCCCTGGCACTTCGCCCAGACGACGAAGACGTCGGCGATCGGCGAGTTCGAGATCCACATCTTCGAGCCGGTCAGCACCCAGCCGCCGTCGACGCGCTTCGCGCGCGTCTCCATGCTGCCCGGATCCGAGCCGTGGTTCGGCTCGGTCAGGCCGAAGCAGCCGATCCACTCGCCGGTGGCCAGCTTCGGCAGGACCCTGCGCTTCTGCGCCTCGGTGCCGAACTCGAAGATCGGCAGCATCACCAGCGAGGACTGCACGCTCATCATCGAGCGGTAGCCGGAATCGACGCGCTCGACCTCGCGGGCGATCAGGCCGTAGGACACGTAGCCCAGGCCCGGGCCGCCGTACTCGGTGGGAATGGTGGGCCCGAGCAGGCCGATCTCGCCCATCTCGCGGAAGATCTCGGGGTCGGTACGCTCCTCGAGGAAGGCCGAGGTGACGCGCGGTGCGAGCTTGTCCTGGCAGTACTGCGCGGCCGCGTCGCGGACCATCCGCTCGTCCTCGGTCAGCTGCGACTCGAGCAGCAGCGGGTCGTCCCACTTGAAGGCGGCCTTCAGGGCGCGTGCGGCGTCGGGGGCGTTCATGTCGGTCTCGGGGGTGGGGGCGTCGGGAGGGCCCCGGCGGCGAACGATCGCCGGCGGGGGCGATCGGGTCAGCGGTGGTCGAAACGCGGCGGCCGCTTGTCGAGGAAGGCGTGCATGCCCTCGTGGGCGTCCTCGCTCGCGAAGCGTGCGTACAGCTGGCGCCGCTCGAACAGGATGCCTTCGGCGAGCGTCGACTCGTCGGCGCGGTTCACCGACTCCTTGATCGCGGCGAGCGCGGGCCGCGAGAAGCCGGCGATGGTGGCGGCGAGCGTCATCGTCTCGTCGAGCAGCCGGTCGTCGTCGACGACGCGCGAGACCAGCCCGTAGCGGTCGGCCTCGTCGGCGTCGAGCGCGCGGCCCGACAGGCACATGTCCATCGCCTTGGCCTTGCCGATCGCGCGCGGCAGGCGCTGCGTGCCGCCGGCGCCCGGCAGCATCGCGAGCTTGATCTCGGGCAGCCCGAAGCGCGCGCTGCGGCCGGCGACGATGATGTCGCAGGCCAGCGCGAGCTCGCAGCCGCCGCCCATCGCCCAGCCCGAGACGGCGGCCAGCACCGGCTTGCGCACGCGCCGGACCGTCTCCCAGTTGCGGGTGATGAACTGCGTGCGCTCGACGTCGGCGTAGGTCCAGTCGGCCATCGCCGAGATGTCGGCGCCGGCGGCGAAGGCCTTCGGGCCGCCGGCGATCACGATCGCGCCGATGCCGTCGTCGGCGTCGAAGGCGAGCAGCGCTCCGCCGAGCGCGTCCATCAGTGCGTCGTCGAGCGCGTTCAGCTGCCGTGGCCGGTTCAGCGTGATCCGTCCGACGCGGCCGATCCGCTCGACGAGGACCGGC
Organism: Burkholderiales bacterium; assembly: GCA_037137595.1. Taxonomy (GTDB): domain Bacteria; phylum Pseudomonadota; class Gammaproteobacteria; order Burkholderiales; family Burkholderiaceae_E; genus UBA4615. Next base: position 1,454 of record JBAXJZ010000191.1, read on the forward strand.
GCCGGCTCGGTCGCCGCCGCGTCGCCGGACGGCGCGCCGGGCAGGGGGCGGTCGGTCTCGCTCATTCGGCGCTGATCTTCCGGTTGCGGATCAGCGAGGACAGGACCTTGCCCTCGTCGGCGAGCAGCCTGCGGAACGCGGGCTGGTCCATCGACACCGGCTCGACGCCGACGCCGCCGAAGCGCTCCTTCACAGCGGGTTGCGCGAGCACCTTCGCGGCCTCGCGGTTCAGCCGCGCGACGACCTCGGGGGGGATGCCGTTCGGCGCCCAGATGCCGAACCAGATGTCGAGCTCGGCGCCCGAGATGCCCTGCTCGGCGAGCGTGGGCATGTCCGGGAAGAACGGCGAGCGCTTCGCGCTGGCCACGCCGAGCAGCTTCGCCTTGCCGCTGCGGATGTGCGGGAACGCGATGCCCGGGTCGAAGACGTAGTCCGCCTGCGACGCGAGCACGTCCTGCAGCGCGGGTGCCGCGCCGCGGTAGGGCAGGTGCACGACGGCGATGTCGGCCTGCTGCTTGAACAGCTCGCCGGCGAGGTGCGGCGGCGTGCCCGAGCCGGCCGACGCGTAGGTGAGGCGGCCGGGCTTCGTGCGGGCCATCGCGACCAGCTCGCGCGCGTCCTTCGCCTCGAAGCCGGGGCGCGCGACCAGGTACATCGCGCTCACGCCGATCGCGCCGACCGGCGTCAGGTCCTTGGCCGGATCGAACGGCGCCTTGAAGAGCGACGGGTTCGCGGTCTCGACCGAGGTCGGCGAGATCAGCAGCGTGAGGCCGTCGGGCGCGGCCTTCACCACCTCGCCGGCGGCGATGTTCGAGCTCGCGCCCGGCTTGTTGTCGACGATGACCGGCTGGCCGAGCGCATCGGCGAGGCCCTGCGCGACGGTGCGCGCCATGATGTCGGTGGAGCCGCCGGGGGCGAAGCCGACGACGATGCGGATCGGGCGGGCCGGCCAGGCGGGGGACTGCGCGCGGGCGGCGGCGGGCAGCAGGCACGAGCCGGCGAGGGCGCCGGCGAACGCGCGGCGCGACGGAGAACGGACGGACGAGGTCATGCGGCGGTCTCTCTCGGGTGGGGGGCGGTGTCGGCCGCGTGTCAGAGCGTTCCGTCGCGCAGCATCTCGCGCAGGCGGAACTTCTGGATCTTTCCGGACGGGGTGGCGGGCATCGCGTCGCGCACGATCAGCCGCTCGGGCACGTACTGGATCGCGACGCGCTGGTCCTTCAGGAAGGCGACCATGCCGTCGAAGTCGAGCGTCTGCCCGGGCTTGGGCACGACCACCGCGCAGGCCCGCTCGCCGAGGCGCTCGTCCGGATAGGCGACGATCGCGACCTGCGCGACGGCGGGGTGACGGTAGAGCAGCGACTCGATCTCGAAGACGGGGATGTTCTCGCCGCCGCGGATGATCACGTCCTTGCTGCGGCCGCTGATGCGGATGTAGCCGCGCGCGTCGAGCTTCGCGAGGTCGCCGGTGTCGAACCAGCCGTCGGCGTCGGTGCCGTTCAGGTGGGGGCGCTTCAGGTAGCCGCCGAAGTTCGAGCAGGCGCGCACCAGCAGCCGGCCCGACTCGCCCGCGGGCAGCGTGCGGCCGTCGGCGTCGACCACCTTGACCTCGGTGCCGGGCAGCGGGCAGCCGTCGGTGCTGAACGCGCGCTCGTCGTCGTCGTCGGGCAGGATGGTCGTCATCGCGCCGTTCTCGGTCATGCCCCAGGCCGAGACGATCTTCGTGCCGAGCACCGCGCGCGCCTGCTCGACCAGCGGGCCGGGGATCGGCGCGCCCGCGCACAGGAAGGTCCGCAGCGTCGGCACGCCGGTGCCGCGCTCCTTCACCACGCGCGTGAGGTCGGTGAGGAAGGGCGTCGAGGCCATCGTGAAGGTGGCGCCCTCGGCGCGGATCAGCTCGGTCGCGCGGACCGGCTCCCAGATGTCGAGCAGCACCGCGCGCGCGCGCAGCCGGACCGGCATCATCAGCCCGTACATGAAGCCGGTCTGGTGGGCCATCGGCGAGGCCATCAGCACCACGTCGTCCTCGCCGAGCCGCAGCCGGGCGGCGTAGGGGACGATGTTCGAGAACAGCGTGTTGGCCGAATGCATCACGCCCTTGGGCTCGCCGGTGGTGCCCGAGGTGTAGATCAGCTGGGTGATGTCGTCGGGTCCGGGGCGGTCGCGCGACAGGATCGCCGCCGCGTCGGGCTCGCGCTCCCAGGCGGGACCGGCGAGCAGGGTCCCGAAGCCGTCGGGGCCGTCGTCGTCGACGACGACGATGCGCTTCAACGCCGGCAGCGAGGGCTGCAGGCCGCGGGCCATCGCCTCGTGGTCGAAGCCGCGGAAGCGCCTGGGCACCACCAGCACCTTGGCCTCGCCGTGGGCCAGCATGAACGACAGCTCGCGCTCGCGGAAGATCGGCATCAGCGGGTTGAGCACCGCGCCGATCCGCGAGCAGGCGAGGTAGAGCACGGTGAACGGCCAGCCGTTGGGCAGCTGCATGCCGACCACGTCACCGCGCCCCACGCCGAGCCGCGACAGGCCGACGGCGACCCGGTCGGCCATCGTCGCGAGCTCGCGGTAGGTGAAGCGGCGCGTCTCGCCGGTCTCGCCGCGGACCGCGACCAGCGCCTCGCGGTCGGGCGCGAGCCGGACGCAGTCGTCGAGCTCGTCGTTGATCGTGCGGTCGAGCCACAGGCCCTGCGCGACGCTCGCCGCCCGACGGGGCGGCAGCAGCACGGCATCGAACTCCATCGTCGTCTCCTCGTGGTGTCGTCGTGAGGTCCGGCGTCTCAGGCCGGTACCGCCTTGCGTCCGGCCCGGGTGCGGGCCACGATCGTCTTCATGATCTGCGCGGTGCCGTCGCCGATCTGGAAGCCCAGCACGTCGCGCAGCCGCTGTTCCATCAGGCCGCGGTCGTAGCCGCCGTGCCCGTGCAGCAGCAGGCACTGGTGGATCACGTCGTAGGCGAGCTTCGGCCCCCACCACTTGCACATCGCCGCCTCGGCGGCGTGCGGCAGGCCGCGGTCCTTCAGCCACAGCGCCTGCAGGCACAGCAGCCGCGCCGCCTCGACCTGGGTCTCGTACTCGGCGAGCGGATGCGAGACGCCCTGGAAGGCCGACAGCGGCTGGCCGAAGGCCCGGCGCTCGACCACCCAGGCCCAGGTCTCCTCCATCGCCACGCGCGCGACCGCGAGCACCTGCAGGCCGATCAGCGCGCGCGAGAAGTCGAAGCCCTGCATCACCTGCACGAAGCCCTGGCCCTCGTCGCCCAGCCGGTGGTCGACGGGCACGCGGATGTCGTCGAAGAACAGCGAGCCGCGGCCGATCGCGCGCTGGCCGTGGCAGTCGAAGCGGCTGCGGGTGAGGCCCGGGACGTCGGTGGGCACCAGCAGCGCGGTCACGCCGCGGGCGCCCGAGTCGGGCGCGCCGGTGCGGCCGAAGACCACCACCGCGTCGGCCTGGTCGGCCGCCGAGATCGAGGTCTTCTCGCCGTTGATCACGTAGTGGTCGCCGACGCGCTCGACGCGCAGCTGCAGGTTCGCCGCGTCCGAGCCGCCGCGCGGCTCGGTGAGCGCGATCGCGACCAGCGCCTCGCCCGCGACCAGCCGGTGCAGCCACGGGCCCACGACCTCGGGCCGGCCGTGCTCGGCGAGGATCTGCGCGTTCAGCGACGCGAGCAGGTTCACGTAGGACAGGCTGAGATCCGCGCGGGCGATCTCCTCGTGGATCACGCCGGCGGCCAGGCACCCCAGGCCCTGGCCGCCGAAGCGCTCGGGCAGCTCGGGCGCGATGAACCCCATCCCGCCCATCTCGCGCATCAGCGCGCGGTCCAGCACGCGCGTGCGGTCGCGCTCCAGGAAGCCCGGGGCGACGCGTTCGGCGGCGTAGCGGCGCGCGTGCTCGGCGAGCGCGCGCAGGTCCTCGTCGATGTAGGGATTCATCGCGGCCCTCCGATCACTTCGCGTACCTGCGGAAGTCGGGCTTGCGCTTCTCCTTCAGCGCGGCGACACCCTCGCGCGACTCCTCGGTGTCGTAGTAGAGCTTCAGCGCGTACATGCCCATGCCGGCGATGCCCGCCTGGTGCGCGGTGTCCATGTTGAAGCTGCGCTTGGCGATCGCGATCGCGGTCGGGCTGCGCTCGCAGATCGTCTCGGCCCATTCCTGCACCGTGGCGTCGAGCTGCTCGTGGGGCACGCAGACGTTGGCGAGCCCCATCGCGACGGCTTCCTGGCCCGAGTAGCGCCTGTTCAGGTACCAGATCTCGCGCGCCTTCTTCTCGCCGACCACGCGGGCGAGGAAGGCCGTGCCGTAGCCCGGGTCCACCGAGCCCATCTTCGGGCCGACCTGGCCGAAGATCGCCTTCTCGGAGCAGATGGTCAGGTCGCAGATCGTGGCCAGCACGTTGCCGCCGCCGATCGCGAAGCCCTGCACGCGCGCGATGACCGGCTTGGGCACGTCGCGGATCGCGGTGTGCAGCTCCTCCATCGGCAGGCCGATGGTGCCCCGGCCGTCGTAGTTGCCGTCGTGCGCGGACTGGTCGCCGCCGGTGCAGAACGCGCGGTCGCCGGCGCCGGCGAGCACGATCGCGCCGATCGAGCGGTCGTAGCCGGCGCGGTTCAGCGCGCGGATCAGCTCGTCGCAGGTCGTGCCGCGGAAGGCGTTCATCTTGTCCGGCCGATTGATCGTGATCCAGGCCACGCCGTTGCGGACGTCGTAGAGGAGGTCTTCGTACTGCTGGGGGGTGCTCATCGTTCGGTTCCCGTGGGTGTCTGGGTGGGCGGTCAGCCGGCCATCGTCAGGCCGCCGGAGACGGACAGGACCTGGCCGGTCACGTAGCCGGCGTCGTCGCTCGCGAAGAACAGGATCGCGCCGGGCAGGTCGTCGGGCCGGCCGATGCGGCCGAGCGGGATCGAGCGGGTGAAGGCCTCGACCAGCTTCTCGGGGTTGCCGGCGCCGTGCTTGTAGTCCTCGAAGAGGGCGGTCTCGGTGGGGCCGGGGCAGACGACGTTCACGGTGAGGCCGTGACGCGCGTGCTCGCGGGCGATCGTCTTCGAGAAGGCCACCAGGCCGCCCTTGCAGGCCGCGTAGACCGCCTCGCCCGACGAGCCCACGCGGGCCGCGTCCGACGACACGTTGACGATCCGGCCGGCCTTGCGGGCGACCATGCCGGGCAGCACCGCGTGGTGCATGTGCAGCGCGCCGGTCAGGTTGATCGCGATCAGCCGGTCCCACTGCGCGGGTTCGGTCTTCGCGAAGGGCTTGAAGACGTCCCAGCCTGCGTTGTTGACCAGCACGTCGATCGGGCCGAGCGCCGCCTCGGTGCCGGCGACGGCGGCGTCGACCTGCGCGCGGTCGGTGATGTCGCAGCGGAAGGCCCGGGCAGCGCCGCCCGTATCCCGGATCGCCCGGGCCACGGCCTCGGCCGCCTCGAGGTTCATGTCGAGCACCGCGACCTTCGCGCCCTCGGCGCCGAAGCGCCGGCAGGTCGCCCCGCCGATGCCGCCCCCGCCTCCGGTGACCACCACCGTCCGTCCTTCGAACCGTCGCATCGCGCGTCTCCTCCAGTGTCTGATAACGTGACCCGGCTCGGACCGGGTGCCGGCCGAGATAAGGCAATATGTTGACGTATCCTAGCGCCGGGATCACCCTTGCGCAAGAGGGGTCCCTCGGGGATAAGATGGTGCAAAGCGGCAAAAAGTCGGATCAGACCAAGATGGACCTGGCGAACAGGCTGTTCTTCCGCATGTACCAGTGCGCAAACATGTTGCACAAAACAGGCACCCGGGCGGTCGAGACCGAGGGCCTGACGACGCAGCAGTGGGCGGTGCTGGGCGCGCTCTCGCGCGACAAGGCGCAGGCCGGCATGAGCGTGGGCGAGCTCGCCCGCTACCTGATGGTCAGCCGGCAGAACCTGTCCGGCGTGATCGGCCGGATGGAGCGCGACGGCCACCTCGCGGTGGTGCCCGACGAGCGCGACCGGCGGGCGCGCGTGGTGACCATCACCGACTCGGGCCGGCACGTCTGGCGGGTCCTCGCGCAGCCCAAGATCCGCGCGTACTACGAGGCGGTGCTGCAGGACTTCTCGATCAACGACACCGCCCATGCGCTGCACTACCTGCTCAAGATCCTGGAGAACATGAAGCGGGTGGACGCCGAGCAGTCCGGCGGCGAGGACGGCGAGGACGGCGTCCCGGCCGAGGCGATCGCTGCGGTGCGCGCGCCGGCGCCGGCCCGGAAGGAGACGCGCGCGCGCCGGGGCTGACGGCCTCGGCGGATCGCCCGCGGCGCCCGGCGCGGCGCGGGGACGACCCGGCCCCGCGTCCGCGGGGGCGCCCCGGCCGTCCGG
>JBAXJZ010000192.1:0-7765 GCA_037137595.1 Burkholderiales bacterium
CTCGCCGGGGACTTCGCGCTCACCTGCGTCTACACGCTGCTGCTCAAGCGGCTGGTCCTCGTCGACTGCCTGACGCTCGCGCTGCTCTACACCGTGCGCATCCTGGCCGGCACCGCGGCCGCCCGGCTCGAGTCCTCGTTCTGGCTGCTGGCGTTCTCGATCTTCCTGTTCCTGTCGCTCGCCTTCGTCAAGCGCTACGCCGAGCTGCTGGTGCAGGCCGGCAGCGGTCGGGAGAAGGCACACGGCCGCGGCTACTACACCGCCGACGCGCCGCTCGTGCAGATGTTCGGCGTGGCCTCGGGCTACGGCGCGGCGCTGGTGCTGGCGCTCTACCTGAACAGCGAGTCGGTGACCCGCCTCTACCGGCAGCCCGAGTTCGCCGGCGGCGCGGTGATGGTCGTGCTGTTCTGGATCAGCTGGATCTGGCTGCAGGCGCATCGCGGCCGCATGAACGACGATCCGGTCGTCTTCGCGGTCCGCGACCCGGCGAGCCTCGCCGCCGGCGCGGTCTTCGCGCTCGTGCTCTGGTTCGCCGCCGCCGGAACGCCATGGTGAAGGTGTCCTCGTGGGGCCGTCTGTCCGACGAGGCCCACGACGTGCGGCGCCTCGCGAGGCGCGACGCGATCGCCGCCGAGCTGCGCGACGGTCCGCCGGGCATCGCCCACGGGATGGGCCGCAGCTACGGCGACGTCTGCCTGTCGCCGGGCGGCACGCTCTGGATGACCGCCGGGCTCGACCGGTTCATCGAGTTCGACGCGCGGACCGGGCGCCTGCGCTGCGAGGCCGGCGTGCGGCTCGGCCAGATCCAGCGGATGGCCGTGCGGCGCGGCTGGATGCTGCCCGTCACGCCCGGCACCGGCATGGCCACCGTCGGCGGCGCGATCGCCAACGACGTGCACGGCAAGAACCACCACGTCCGCGGCACCTTCGGCGAGCACGTGCTCGGGCTGCGGCTCGCGCGCAGCGACGGCGAGACGCTGGACTGCGGACCTGACCGCCGCCCCGACTGGTTCGCCGCGACCGTCGGCGGCCTGGGCCTCACCGGCGTGATCGCCGAGGCCGAGCTGCAGCTGATGCCGGTCCCGGGCCCGTGGCTCGCCACCGAGACGATCCCGTTCGACGGGCTGGACGCGTTCTTCGAGCTCGCCGACGCGTCCGAGTCCGGCTGGGAGTACACCGTCTCCTGGATCGACTGCCTCGCCGGCTCGCGGGTCCGCGGCCTCTTCATGCGCGGCAACCACGCCGCGGCAGAGGGCCGCGCGCTGCCGCGCGATCGCGTCGCCGCGATGCCGTTCGTGCCGCCGGTCTCGCTCGTCAACCGGGTGACCCTGCGGCTCTTCAACGTCGCCTACGACCGCTACCACCGGATGCGGGCCGGCGGCGCGATCACCCACTACCAGCCGTTCTTCTATCCGCTCGACCACGTCGCGGACTGGAACCGCATGTACGGTCCGCGCGGCTTCTACCAGCATCAGTGCGTGGTGCCGCGGCAGGGCGGTCCGGCGGCGATCGGGGCGATGCTCGACGCGATCGCCGCGAGCGGCGAGGGCTCGTTCCTCGCCGTGCTGAAGACCTTCGGCGAGCGGGCCCCGGTGGGCATGCTGAGCTTCCCGCGCGCGGGGGTGACCCTCGCGCTCGATTTCCCCGACCGCGGCGAACGCACCGCGCGGCTGCTCTCGCGTCTGGACGCGATCGTGGCCGAGGCGGGCGGGCGCCTCTACCCCGCCAAGGACGCGCGGATGACGCGGCAGGACTTCGAGGCCGGCTATCCCGGCCTGCCCGGATTCCTGCCCTACCGCGACCCCAACCTGAGTTCGGCGATGTCGCGTCGCCTGATGGGAGCCTGAACCGATGTCGACCCCCGCGCGCCGGATCGTGATCGTCGGCGCCACGTCCTCGATCGCCGAGCACTGCGCACGCCTGTGGGCCGAGCGGGCGCCGTCGGAGATCGTCCTCGTCGTCCGCGACGCCGGACGCGCCGAGCCGATCGCCGCCGACCTGCGGGTCCGCGGCGCCACCGCCGTCCGCGTCGTCGCCGGCGGCTTCGACACGCCCGCGGCGATCGCCGAGACCGTCGGACGCGCGTGCGAGGACCGGGTGCCCGACCTGGTGCTCGTCGCGCACGGCAACCTGCCCGACCAGGAGCGCTGCCAGGCGGACCTCGCGGTCTGCGCGGACGCGCTCGAGGTCAACGGCGTGTCGCCCGCGCTCTTCGCCGAGGCGTTCGCGCAGCGGCTCTTCGCCCGCGGCTCGGGCACGCTCGTGGTGATCGGCTCGGTGGCCGGCGACCGCGGGCGTCGGTCGAACTACGCCTACGGCGCGGCCAAGGGCCTGGTCACCCGCTACGTGCAGGGCCTGCAGCACCGCGCGGCGGGCACGGCCGTCCGGGTGGTGCTGGTCAAGCCCGGCCCGACCGCGACGCCGATGACGCGGCACCTGGCCGATCGCGGCGCGAAGCTCGCGAGCGTCGAGTCGGTCGCCGCCTGCATCGTGGCGGGCGCCGACGCGGGACGGCCGACGGTCTACGCGCCGGCGAAATGGGCGCTGATCATGATGGTGATCCGTCATCTGCCGCGGATCGTCTTCGATCGGATGAATGTCTAGGCCCCTGCGCGGCCCCGGTCCGCGCGTCGCGTCGGGCGCGATCCGGGCGGCCTGCGCGGCGATCGTCGTGCTCGCGTTCGCGGGCACGGTCCGCGGCTTCTCCCCGATCCCGTGGTGGGACATGTGGGACGGCTACGTGGACTTCTTCCTGCGCGTGCGCGCCGGCGAGACGGCCGCCTGGTGGGGCCAGCACAACGAGCACCGGCTGGTCCTGTCGCGGCTGCTGTTCTGGCCCGACATCGAGTGGCTCGGCGGCCGCGGCGTGCTGCCGCTGGTCGCCAACCTCGTCGTCGTGTCGGCGGTGGCGGTCACGTTCGTCGCCGTGCTGCGCGCGATCGCGGGGCGACCCGACGACGGCGGCGTGCGCGGCGTGGCCGGCGCGATCGTCGTCGCGTGGCTGTTCTCGTGGGTGCAGGGCTTCAACCTCGCCGGCGCGTTCCAGATCCAGTTCTTCCTCGCCTACGCGCTGCCGCTGTGGGCGCTGCTCGCGCTGCACCGCTCGAGCGGCCCCGACGCCCCGGGCCGGTGGTTCGCGATCGCCTGCCTGCTCGGGCTCGCGTCCTGGGGCACGATGGCCAACGGCATCCTGGTCGGACCGCTGATGGTCGTGCACGCGCTGGCGATCCGCCCGTCGCCCGCGCGGATCGGCGTGCTGGCGGCGCTGTCGGCCGCGTCGATCGCGACCTACCTGCACGGCTACGTGCCCGGGCCGAACGCGACGGGGATCGGGCAGGCGCTCGCGACGCATCCGGTGAAGGCGGCCGCCTACGTGGTGCTGTACGTCGGCGGGCCGTTCTTCCACCTCTTCGGCGGTTCGGGGCTCGGCCGGGTGGCCGCATCGCTCGCCGGACTCGGCCTGCTCGCCGCGGCCGCACGGCTCGCGTGGCGGGAGGTCCGGAGCCGACCGAGGGATTCGCTGCGCGTCGCGCTGCTGTGCTTCGTCGCCTTCGTCGTGGGGTCCGCGCTCGTGACCGCTGCGGGCCGCGTCGGCTACGGCCTGTCGCAGGCGCTCGCGGACCGGTACGCGACGCCCGCGCTGATGGCCTGGGCGACGATCGCCGTCCTCTGCGCGCCGGCACTGCCCGCGGCGCGTCACGCCGACCGGACCGACGGACCGATGCGGTGGGCCGCGGCGCTGGTGCTGTTGCTGCTCGTCTTCCAGGTCCGCGCGCTGGTCCGTCCGCACGAGGCCTTCGCGGACCGCGAGGTCGGGGCGCTCGCGCTCGCGCTCGGCGTTCGTGATCCGGCGTCCATCGGCACCGTCTACCCCGACCCGGATCACGCGCTCTCGATCGCGCGCCGCGCGGTGGACGCCCGGCTCTCGGTGTTCGCGGATGCGCCGTACGCCGGGCTGCCTGCGCGGCTCGGGCACGCCGTCGGCGGGGCGCCGGCACCCGACTGCGAGGCGGTCCCCGAGCCGGTGCAGGCCCTCGACGGCGAGGCGCGCTGGGTGCGGATCGCCGGACGCGTGACGGCGCGAGCCGGCGACCGGGCGCCCGCCTTCGTCGAGCTGCTCGACGGGCAGTCCCGCGTCGCCGGCATCGCGATGGTCGCCGCGCCGCGTGTGCCGACCTGGGTCCCCGGCCTGCGCGGTCCCGAGGAACGCCGGTTCCGCGGCTACCTGCTCGCCGACCGGGCGGACGGACCGCTGCGGATCGTCGCCCCGGAGGGCGGGTGCGCGACCGGTCCGCGCGCCGCCGCAGGCCGCGACCCGGACCACGGGCCGGCCGTGCCGACCCGCGCGGCGGGCTCCCGTATCATGGCGACCGCATCCGCGCCGCTCGGGCACGACCCGGGCGCGATCGATCCGCCGCCGTCGGACGCGCGGACCTCCCGGACTCCGCCATGACCTCCACGACAGCCAAGATCGTCCTGCCCGGCGGCGCCGGCCTCGTCGGCCAGAACCTGGTCGCACGCTTGCGGGCCCGCGGCTACACGAACCTCGTCGTGCTCGACAAGCACCGCGCGAACCTCGGGGTCCTGAAGCGCGTGCAGCCCGACGTGCACGCCGAATACGCGGACCTCGCCGAGCCCGGCGACTGGTCGCGGCACTTCGAGGGGGCGGACTCGGTGGTGATGCTGCAGGCCCAGATCGGCGGGCCCGTCTGGGACGACTTCCAGCGCAACAACATCGATTCGACGCGCCACGTGCTCGACGCGATCCGCGCGCATCGCGTGCCCTACCTCGTGCACATCAGCTCGTCGGTCGTCGACTCGGTCGCCGACGACTTCTACACGAACAGCAAGAAAGAGCAGGAGCGCATCGTGCTGGAGAGCGGCATCCGCTGCCCGGTGCTGCGCCCCACGCTGATGTTCGGCTGGTTCGACCGCAAGCACCTCGGCTGGCTGTCGCGCTTCATGGCGAAGGTGCCGGTGTTCCCGATCCCGGGCGACGGCCGCTTCATGCGCCAGCCGCTGTACGTCGGCGACTTCTGCAGCGTGATCATCAGCTGCCTGGAACGGCGCGTGCCAGACGGGATCTTCAGGATCTCGGGTCACGAGAAGGTCGACTACATCGACATCATCCGCGAGATCAGGCGCGCGACGAAGGCGAAGGCCGCGATCGTGAAGATCCCCTACGGCCTCTTCCACGCGCTGCTCGCGACCTGGGCGCTGTTCGACCGCAACCCGCCGTTCACCACGCAGCAGCTCGCGGCGCTGGTCGCGAAGGACGAGTTCGAGATCATCGACTGGCCCGGCCTGTTCGGCGTGCGGCGCACGCCGTTCGCCGAGGCGATCCACGAGACCTTCAACGATCCGACCTACGGGCCGGTCGCGCTGGAGTTCTGATGCCCGTGACCCCGCAGCGCATCGCCGTCCTCGGCGCCGGCCCGATGGGCCTGGCGGTCGCCTACCAGCTCGTACGCGAAGGCCATCGTCCGATCGTCTTCGAGGCCGACGACCGTGTCGGCGGCATGACCGCCGCCTTCGACTTCTCCGGCCTGAGGATCGAGCGCTACTACCACTTCCACTGCATCTCCGACCATGCGTTCCTGACGGTGCTCGACGAGCTCGGTCTCGCCGACCGGATGCGCTGGGTCGAGACGAAGATGGGCTACTGGTACCGCGGCGAGGTCCAGCCCTGGGGCAATCCGGTCGCGCTGCTGACGTTCCGGGGGCTGTCGCTGACCGCGAAGATCCGCTACGGCCTGCATGCCTTCCTGTCCACCAGGCGCGACGACTGGCGGCCGCTCGATCGCATCGAGGCGGGCGCCTGGATCCGCCGCTGGGTCGGCGAGGAGGCCTGGGAGGTGCTGTGGCGGCGCCTGTTCGAGTACAAGTTCTACGAGCGCTCGAACGAGCTGTCGGCCGCGTGGATCTGGAGCCGCATCCGCCGCATCGGCCGCTCCCGCTACAGCCTGTTCCGCGAGAAGCTCGGCTACCTCGAGGGTGGCTCCGAGACGCTGCTGTCGGCGATGCGGGCCGACATCGAGCGGCGAGGCGGCGAGTTCCGCCTCTCCACCCCGGTCACGAAGGTGGCGATCTCCGGCGGCGAGGTCCGCGGCGTCGAGAGCCGCGGCAGCTTCGAGCCCTTCGACAAGGTGGTGAGCACGGTGCCGCTGCCCTTCGTGCCGCGGATCATGCCGGACCTGCCCGCCGACATCGCCGCGCGCTATGCGGCGCTCGCCAACGTCGCGGTGGTCTGCGTGATCGCCAAGCTGCGCAAGCGGGTCACCGGGAACTTCTGGCTCAACACGAACGACCCGGAGATGGACATCCCCGGGCTCGTCGAATACACGAACCTGCGGCCGCTGGACCAGCACGTCGTCTACGTGCCGTTCTACATGCCGGGCGAGCATCCGAAGTACGCCGAGCCCGACGAGGCCTTCCTCGACCGGGTGCGCCGCTACCTGAAGAAGATCAACCCGACGCTCACCGACGCCGACTTCATCGACATGCGCGCGAGCCGCTACCGCCACGCGCAGCCGGTCTGCGGTCCGGGCCACCTCGATCGCCTGCCGCCGGTGGCGCTGCCGGTGAAGGGGCTGTGGGTCGCGGACACCTCGTACTACTACCCCGAGGACCGCGGCATCTCGGAGAGCATCGCGTTCGGGCGGAACATGGCCCTCGAGGCGGCCCGGGCGCCGCGATGATCCGCCACCTGCTCACCGCGCAGTTCGCGGTGTTCCTGCTGGTCGGAGGCACCGCCGCGGCGGCGAACTGGCTGGCGCGGCTCGTCCTGTCGACCTGGCTCGCGTTCGGCTGGGCGGTGGTCGCCGCCTACGCGATCGGCATGCTCTCGGCCTTCCTGCTCAACCGCCGCTTCGTGTTCCCGCGCTCCACCCGACCGGTCGCGCTGCAGGCGCGCGACTTCGTGCTGATCAACGTCGTCTCGTTCCCGGTCGTCTGGCTCGCCGCCATCGGCCTCGACGCCGGCCTGCGCGCGCTCGGCATGCCCCGCTTCACGCAGGAACTCGCGCACGCGGTCGCGGTCGCGCTGCCCGCGGTGGTCTCGTTCCTGCTCTACAAGTTCGTCGCGTTCCGCGACCCGTCGCCGGCCGCGCCGCCGCGCTGAGCGCCCCCTCCGCAGCGCATGGACCGTCCGACCGCCGAAGCCCCCACCCCCCGCCTGCGCCACGCGGTGCTCGCGTTCGGGCTGCTCACCGCCGGCTACGTCGCGGTGCTGATGTGGATCGACGCGCGCAACCCGATGTTCGAGGGCATCGGCCGGCTGCTGGGGCTGCTGCCGCCGATGGCGGGGCTGTCGGCGATCGCCTACCTCGCGCGATATGCCCGCTGGCGCCGCCTGCTCGGGCGCGCCGGCCACCCGACCGCCTGGGGCCGCGGCCTGCTCGCCTACCTCGCGGGCTTCGCCTTCACCGCCACGCCGGGCAAGGTGGGGGAACTCGTGCGGATGCGGTACCTGGGCCCGCTCGGCGTGCCCAATCCGGTGGTGCTCGGCGCGTTCGTCTTCGAGCGTGCGCTCGACCTGCTCGTGGTGCTGGCGCTCGCGCTGCTGGCGATCGGCGACCGCGGGCAGCTGTCGCTGGCGGTGGCCTTCGTCGGGCCGATCGGCTTTATCGGCCTGGTGGCGCCGCACATCGCCCGCATGATCTTCGGCGAAGATCACCGCTTCTATCTGCCGGCCAGCGCGCTGATTGGCGCGCTGGTGCTGTCGATGGCCTCGGTGGCGTCGAAAAATCTGGTGCCCGGGGTGATC
>JBAXJZ010000193.1:0-7759 GCA_037137595.1 Burkholderiales bacterium
TGCTGTGTGATGGTCCCGGCCTGTGGGGCGGCGCCACCGGGCCCACGTCGAACAGCTTCGTCATTCCCGTGTCCTCCAGCACCACGCCCGATCCGTTCGCGCTGCTGGAAATGTCGCGCGACCTTCGGCCCCGCGACTACGCCACGCTGTTCGTGCGACTCGCGCTCGAACACTCCGACCTCGACGACCCGATCAGCGTCGCGGCCGTGGTTCGACCGCAATGGTTGGCAGCCGTCGTCGACGAGGTGGGCGTCGCAGTGGCGGAGGAAGCGCTGCGGCGACCAGCGGCCGCCCGCGAACACCAGCGCGGCGAAGCCGCCGGCCGAGAAGCCGTAGACGCCGACCCGGTCCGGCTCGAGGAGCGGGCCGAACCGCGGGTCGCCGGCGACCGCGTCGATCGCGGCCGAGATCTCGCGGGGCCGGCGCTTCGAGCTGTCGAAGCTGCCGGGGCGATGGTCGAAGGCGTTGTCGCCCCGGTGGCGCGGCATGGCGACGACGAAGCCGCGGTCGACCAGTGCCTGCGCCAGCGCCGCGTGGGGGACGTCGTTGCCGCCGGTGCCGTGCGAGACCACGACGAGCCGGCCGTTGCCGCGGACGGGATGCCCGCGTTCGGCGACGTCCAGGGTCGCGAACCCGCGGCGAACGGGGGTGACCGGGTCGTCGGTCGGGTAGTAGACGGTGACGGGCTCGTCGTCGCCGACCGGCGCGAGCAGGGCGAAGCCCATCGGCTGCCCGGCGCGGGCCGGGCCGGGCATCGCGGCGACCGCCGCGCAGGCGATCAGCAGGGCGGCGCACCGGCCGCGGAACGAATGCTTCATCGGTGGACCCTCCTCGTCGCGGGAACCGTCCCGCGGTGCGGAGCAGCCTCGGTCCGTCACACGGTCCGTGTCTCGCCGAATCCCGCGCTCGAGGATTCGGCCAGCGCCGTTTTCAGGTTCCGGTGCCGTGGCGTCGCCGGAACTCGGTCGGGGTCAGGCCGGTCTCGGCCTTGAACGCCCGATTGAAGGGGCCGATCGAGCCGAATCCCGCCTCGAGCGCGAGCGTCAGCACGGGGCGGTCGGCCTTCGCGGGATCGGCAAGCGCGGCCCGCACCTCGGCCAGCCGGTGACCATTGAGGAAGGCGCTGAAATTGCGATGCCCGAGCCGCCGGTTGATCAGCCGGCGCAGGCGGTACTCGGGCACCTCGAGCCGCCGGGCCAGCCCCGCGACCGAGAGGTCGGGATCCCGGTAGAGACGGTCCACGCTCATCGCGGCGTCGAGCGCGTCGGCGAGGCGGTCGTCGGCCGGGTCGGACGCCGGGAGCGCGATGATCGGTCCCTCGTCCCCGTGACCCTCTGGCGCGGGCCCCCGGGCGGCGGGCTCGGAGACGCCGGCCCGCTCCGGTTCGGCGTCGGGCAACCTCCGCCCGTGCGCCCCGGGCACCTCGGGCAACCCGTGTACCGCAGGCCGATGCCGACCGGTCTCGCCCACCGGGGCCGGCCGAAGCAGCAGCCACGCCGCCGCCGCGACGAACACCAGCAGCACCGCCGCGTCGACCGAGGCCATCGCCGAGGTCAGCCGGCCGTCGGGCGTCGTGCCCCGGGCCAGCACCATGCCGACCGTGTAGGCCGACCCGCCCGCGACGATGAACGCCCGCAGCCACCGCCGCCGTTCGACCAGGTCGTCGCGCCAGCGCCAGGCCGCGGCGGCCACGCCCAGCGCGCCGAACAGCGCAGGGACCGCGAACACCGCGCGACTGATCGCCGACGCCCAGGTCGGCGCCGCACCGCTCCAGCACCAGGGACCGAGCCACGCCACGTTCACCGCACCGGCCGCGACCACGGCGAGCCAGAGCATCGCGTGACGTGCAGACGGGCGGAAGTCGTCGTCGCACAGCACGCGCGCGAACAGCCAGAACAGCGCCGAGTTCCCCATCGACACGCCGACGGCGGGAACGTGCCACGAGGTCGACGGTCCGGCCTCCATCGATGGAGACTGGGCGAGCACCTGCACGCACAGCCCGGCCGCCAGCGCGAGGCCCAGCCGATCGACCGGGCCGTGGGGCGCCGGCGTGCGGAGCCGGCTGAGTCCCAGGAGTGCGAGCAGCGCGAGGAGCGCACCACGCAGCGCCGAATCGAGCGTGGGCAGCGCGACGACCAGCCCGGGCTCGATCACGGCCTGCGCGCCCCCTCAGCCGAGCTTCAGCCAGTCCGGGCCGGGCAGCTCGTTGAAGACCTTCTTCAGGCCCTGGCTCCAACCCTGGCGGATCGACGCGAAGTAGGCGTCGTCGGGGCCGACGCGATGGCGGAAGGTGATCTTCAGCGCATCGGTCTTCACCAGCGCGACATCGAGCGGCAGGCCCACCGACAGGTTCGAGCGCATCGTCGAGTCGAACGACACCAGCGCGCACTTCAGCGCCTCGTCCATCGAGGTCTGAGGCTTCACCACGCGGTCGATGATGGGCTTGCCGTACTTGCTCTCGCCGATCTGGAAGAACGGCGTGTCCTCGGTGGCCTCGATGAAGTTGCCTTCGGGATAGACGAGGAACAGGCGCGGCCGCTCGCCGGCGACCTGGCCGCCGACGAGGAAGTTGCAGCTGAAGTCGACGCTGCTCTGCTCCGGCTGGCGCGAGCCGTGGTAGGCGATCGTCGAGCGCACCGCGTCGCCCACCAGCGTGGCCGCGTCGAACAGGCTCGGCACCGACGTCAGGCTCGGCGACTCGGTGCCGATGGCCTTGCGCAGCGTGCTGACCACGTGCTGCGTGGTCGCGAGGTTGCCCGAGTTCAGCAGCACGATCACGCGCTCGCCCGGGATCTCGAAGACCGTCATCTTCGAGAAGGTCGAGACGTGGTCGACGCCGGCGTTGGTGCGGGAATCGGAGGCGAACAGCAGCCCTTCGTCGAGGGCCATCGCGACGCAGTAGGTCATGG
Organism: Burkholderiales bacterium; assembly: GCA_037137595.1. GTDB lineage: Bacteria > Pseudomonadota > Gammaproteobacteria > Burkholderiales > Burkholderiaceae_E > UBA4615. Next base: position 2,910 of record JBAXJZ010000193.1, read on the forward strand.
CGCGGCAGGCACGGCGTCTTCGCGGCCGCCGGCGGCGGCCCGGCGGGGCGCGGCGCGGATCATACCGCCGGCCCCGCCGCGCACCCGACCCGGGGTTCCACCGGGGTCGGGTACCGGGGGCGACCGCTTCATCCCTGGGACTGGGTCTGCGTCGGCACGGCCGGCTGCGCCTCGACCCGCGCCGCCGTGTGCAGCGCCTCCTCGCCGCCGCCCAGGCGAACGCCGCGCACCGGGCAGGCATCGAGGTAGTCGAGCCCGACGGCGAGCTTCAGGTGGGCCTCGCCGGCCTTGCCCGCGTTGCTGACGTCGAAGCTGATCCAGCGGTTGGAGACCCAGGCCTCGGCCCAGGCGTGGCTGGCCACCCCCTGACGGTCGGGCGTGTAGACGTAGCCGCTCACGTAGCGCGCCGGGATGCCGAGCTCGCGGCAGCAGGCGGCGAACACGTGGGCATGGTCCTGGCAGACGCCGCGCCCGGCCGCGAAGCTCTGTGCGGCCGTGGTCTCCACCGAGGTGTGGCCCTTCTCGTAGGGCATCCGCTCGGCGAGCGCGTGCATCAGGTCGGTCACGCCCATCAGCGGCCGCGACTTCACCATCGGGCGCAGCGGCGCGGCGAACGCGCGGATCGCGTCGTCGGCCTCGGTGAGCGGGGTCGAGCGCAGGAAGACCCTCGGGTTGATCCGGCCCGCGGGCTCGCCGTCATCGGCGTCGTCGACCTCGACCCGGCCCTGGGCGAGCAGCCGGATCTCCTGGTGCGGCGCGTCCAGGGTCAGCACGTGGGTGACGTTGTCGAACGCGTCGGTCATCGACACCGCGGGCGCGGGCAGCTCGAGCCGCCAGTCGACGACGCGCTGCCGCGGCGTCGCCGCGGGACTCAGGCGGATGTACTGCGTGCTGCGGGCGACCTCGGTCGCGTAGCGGTAGACCGTCGAATGCGAGACCGACAGCAGCATCTCACTTCATCTCCATGTAGGCGGCGTGGACCGCCTCGCCGAGACGCACATTGTTGCGCAGGAAGCGCTCGAGGAACGCGTCGAGGCCGACCTCGTGCACGTCCTCGAGCTCGCCGTGCTGCAGCAGCGCCAGCATGTGCGCGGCCAGCCGGCGTGCGGCGCGCGCGGGCGCCTGCGGCAGTTCGCCCAGGATGCGCACGATCTCGTCGAAGCAGAAGCGCAGCGACCGCGGCACCGTCTCGTCGAAGATGAGCATCTCGGCCACCCGGCGCGAGTCGATCGCGTCGCGGTAGATGTCGCGGTAGGCCTCGAGCGAGGACACCGAACGCAGCACGGACGACAGCCGGTAGTAGTCGGTGAGGCCGTCGCCGCCGGCGGTCCCCGCGTCCGCGTCCTGCCGCGCCTGCTTCACCGACAGGATCCGCGCGGTGTTGTCGGCGCGTTCGATGAAGGTGCCGAGGCGGATGAACTGGTAGGGCTGGTCGCGCCGGATCGTCGCGAAGGTGATCCCGCGGAACAGGTGCGAGCGCTCCTTGATCCAGTCGAAGAACGCCGCGTCGATCGGCTCGCTGCCGGCCCGCCTCTTGGCGACCAGCTGCAGCCAGGTGTCGTTGATGTTCTCCCACATCTCCGACGTGATCGAGCCGCGGACGGCCCGCGCGTTCTCGCGGCTCGCCTCCAGGCAGTTGACGATCGACGACGGGTGGGCGGGGCTCCACGCGAGGAAACGGGCGACGTTCTCGGGCGTGCGCGCGAGGCCGGTCGCGTCGAACGCGGGCAGCGTGTCGGTGATGACCAGCGGCTCGATCGCGGCACGCTCGTCGCCGGTGCCCGACAGCAGCGCGAGCGACGCGCCGACGTCCAGTATCCGCGCCATGTTCTCGGCGCGCTCGAGATAGCGGGACAGCCAGTAGAGGTGGGAGGCGACGCGCGACAGCATGGGGGCGCCCTCCGCTCAGGCCGCCGCCGACGCGGACGCGTCGGGGTCGACCACCCAGGTGTCCTTGGTGCCCCCGCCCTGCGACGAGTTCACCACCAGCGAGCCGCGGCGCAGCGCGACGCGGGTCAGCCCGCCCGGCACGATCCGCGTCTCCCGGCCCACCAGCACGAAGGGCCGCAGGTCGATGTGCCGCGGCGCCACGCCCTCCTCGACGAAGGTCGGGCACGAGGACAGCGCGAGCGTGGGCTGCGCGATGTAGTTGCCCGGGTTCGCCTCGAGCACCTGGCGGAAGGCCTCGACCTCGGCGGAGCTGCTGGTGGGGCCCACGAGCATCCCGTAGCCGCCCGCGCCGTGGACCTCCTTCACGACCAGGTCCTTCAGGTTCGCGAGCACGTGCGCGAGGTCGTCGGGCTTGCGGCACTGCCAGGTCGGCACGTTCTTCAGGATCGGTTCCTCGCCGAGGTAGAACCGGATCATGTCCGGCACGTACGGATAGATCGACTTGTCGTCGGCGACGCCGGTGCCGACGGCGTTGCAGATGACGACGTTGCCGAGGCGGTAGGCGGCCATCAGGCCGGGCACGCCGAGCATCGAGTCCGGGCGGAACGCCAGCGGGTCGAGGAAGTCGGCGTCCACGCGGCGGTAGATCACGTCGACGCGCTTCGGGCCGTCGGTGGTCCGCATGTAGACGCAGGCGTCCTTGACGAACAGGTCCTGGCCCTCGACCAGTTCCACGCCCATCTGCTGCGCGAGGAAGGCGTGCTCGAAGTAGGCGCTGTTGAAGCGGCCCGGCGTGAGCAGCACGACGGTGGGCGAGTCGATCTCGGCGGCCGCGCGCAGCGTCTGCAGCAGCAGCGCCGGGTAGTGCTCGACCGGACGCACGTGGTAGCGGCGGAAGAGGTCCGGGAACAGCCGCATCATCATCTTGCGGTTGCTCAGCATGTACGACACGCCGGAGGGCACCCGCAGGTTGTCCTCGAGCACGTAGTAGCCGCCGTCGGAATGCCGGACGATGTCGACGCCGACGATGTGCGCGTAGATGTCCCGCGGCACCTTGGTACCGATCATCGCGACCGCGAACTGGTCGTTGGCGACGATCTGGTCCTCGGGGATCAGGCCCGCCTTCAGGATCTCCTGGCCGTGGTAGATGTCGGCGAGGAAGCGGTTGATCGCGGTGACCCGCTGCACCAGGCCCTTCTCGAGGCGCTCCCATTCGTCGGCCGAGATGATCCGGGGCACGACGTCGGACGGGATCAGGCGCTCGGTGCCGCCCTCGTCGCCGTAGACCGAGAACGTCATGCCGATGCGCCGGAAGATCAGGTCGGCCTCGGCGCGCTTGCCGGCCATCTGCTCGGGGCTCGTCGAGGCCAGCCACTCGGCGTAGGCCGCGTAGTGGTCGCGCGGGAGCTGACCCGAGTCGAACATCTCGTCGTACACGCCGGGCGGCGGCGGCAGGGGGGTGAGGGTGGAAGCGCTCATCCCCTCACCTTAGCAATAACCATCCCGTTCGCGTCGATTTCGCGGACCCGCCACAGGGGTCCGCGCTGGCCGCCGGGCCGCGTCAGCCGCGGTGCGGACAGGCCGGCTTCGTGCAGTTCGCGTAGAGCGCCAGCGCGTGGTCCTGCAGCCGGAAGCCGCGTTCCTCGGCGATCGCCTGCTGGCGGGACTCGATCTCCGGATCGAAGAACTCCTCGACGCGGCCGCACTGCAGACAGACCAGGTGATCGTGGTGCTGGCCTTCGTCGAGCTCGTAGACCGACTTGCCGGACTCGAAGTTGCTGCGCTTGAGGATGCCGGCCTGCTCGAACTGCGTGAGCACGCGGTAGACGGTGGCCAGGCCGATGTCCTGCTGCTCGGCGAGCAGCTCGCGGTAGACGTCCTCGGCGCTCATGTGCCGATGGCGACGCACCTGGAAGATCTCGAGGATCTTGAGCCGAGGCAACGTCGCCTTCAGGCCCATGCTCTTCAGTTCGTTCGGGGTCGTCGGCACCGCGCTGCTCTCCGGAATCCGCGTCCGCTGTCGGGAGGGTCGTGCGGCCGGAAGGGCCGGGCGAACGCGTATCATAGCGACTTTGCCGGCCCTGCCCGACCGCCCGCCCATGCCCCGATCGCGGCCTTCGCGCCCCGTCCTTCTGATGCTCGCCGCCGTCGCGCTCGCCGTCGCGACAACCGGCTGCACATCGACCGACCGCAGCCGAAGCGGCCCGCTGTCGCCCTACCGGATCGAGGTGCCGCAGGGCAACTACGTCGACCAGTCGATGCTCCGCCAGGTCAAGGAGGGCATGTCGCGCGAGCAGGTCCGGTTCGCGCTCGGCACGCCGCTGCTGGTCGATCCGTTCCGGCCGGACCGCTGGGATTACGTCTTCCGCTTCCAGCATCCGAACGGCACCGCCGACCTGCGCCGGGCGACCGTCTACTTCGCGGACGGCCGCGTGGCGAAGATCGAATCCGACGCGCTGCCCGCATCCGACGAAGGCTCCGACCCGGCGCTGCCCGGCTATCGGCGCAAGCAGGGACGCTTCCGTTGAGCACCCGGGTCTCGATCGCCGGCGCGTCCGGCCGCATGGGCCGGATGCTGGTCGAGGCCGTGCTCGATGCCCCCGACCTGACGCTGCGCGGCGCGCTCGACGTCGCCGGATCGCCCGCGATCGGGCGGGACGCCGGCGAGCCCCTCGGCCGGGCGACCGGCGTCGCGGTCACGGCCGACTTCGGCACCGCGCTCGACGGCGCGGACGTGCTGATCGACTTCACCCGGCCCGAGGGCACGCTCGTCCACCTGCGCGAATGCACCGCGCGCGGCGTCGGGATGGTGATCGGCACCACCGGCTTCGACGAGGCCGGCCGCCACGAGATCGCCGAGGCCGCGCGCCGGATCGGCGTCGTCTTCGCCCCCAACATGAGCGTCGGGGTCAACGTGACCTTCCGGTTGCTCGAGGTCGCGGCCAGGCTGCTGTCCGAGG
>JBAXJZ010000194.1:0-7749 GCA_037137595.1 Burkholderiales bacterium
CCCCCTCCGAGAACCCTCTCCTCGTACGGCTCGCCGTTCCGCTCGCCGGGTGCGCCCGGAGCGCGCCCAACGGCTCGCCCTCCACCACCCCACCCGCCGCCGACTTCGACGGCCCCGCCGCGGCGCCCGCGCCGGAGCGCGCGGAGCGCGGCGAGGGCGAGGACGGCGGCGAGCGGGCCGAGCGCGACGAGGGCGGCCTCGACGGCAACGGCGACGGCTACGGCGAACACGGCCTCGACTGGGGCGGCGAGGGCCGAGGCAGCCGCGCCGAGGGCGACGACGACGAACGCGAGTTCCCGCAGGTCGCCTCGACCGGCGACCGGCTGCGCGACCACCTGCTGCGCCAGCTCGCCGGCACCGGCTGCACGGTGCGCGACCGCGCGCTGGTGACGCTGCTGATCGACGAACTCGACGGCGACGGCTACCTGCGCGCGAGCCTCGAGGAGGTGATGGAGGCGCTGCCCGCCGAGCTCGGGATCGAGCCCGAGGAGCTGTCGGCGGCGCTGCGCCTGCTGCAGAGCTTCGACCCGCCGGGGGTGGGCGCGCGCTCGATCCCGGAGTGCCTGCTGCTGCAGCTCGCGGCCCTGCCGTCCGTCGTCCGACCGGCGGAGGCGACGATGAAACTGGCCGGCGCGATCGTCCACCAGCACCTGGAACTGCTCGCGACACACGATTTCGCGCGGCTCAAGCGCGTGCTGCGCTGCGACGACGACGCGCTGCGCGCCGCGCAGGTCCTGATCCAGGGGCTGAATCCCCGCCCTGGGAGCGGCTTCGCGGGCGATCCCCCCGCGTACGTGGTCCCGGACGTGATGGTGCGGCGCGGCAAGAGCGGCTGGGTCGCGGTGCTGAACCCCGACGTCATGCCCCGCCTGAGGATCAACGACGTCTACGCGCAGATCCTCAAGCGCAACCGCGGCGGCCCCGGCAGCAGCCTCTCTTCGCAGTTGCAGGAGGCGCGCTGGCTGGTGAAGAATGTCCAACAGCGATTCGACACGATCCAGCGGGTCGCGCAGGCCATCGTGGACCGGCAACGGGCCTTCTTCACCCACGGTGCCGTGGCCATGCGTCCGCTGGTGCTGCGCGAGATCGCGGATGCCCTGGGCCTGCACGAATCGACCGTCTCCCGCGTGACCACGCAGAAGTACATGCACACGCCCTTCGGCACGTTCGAGATGAAGTACTTCTTCGGGAGCCACGTGGCGACCGACACGGGCGGTGCGGCCTCCAGCACCGCCATCCGGGCCCTGATCAAGCAGCTCGTCACCGCGGAGGATCCCAAGACCCCCTTATCCGACAGCCGTATCGCCGAACTCCTCGGCGAGCAGGGCATCGTCGTCGCACGCCGCACGGTCGCGAAGTACCGCGAGGCGCTCCAGATCCCGCCGGTCGCCCAGCGCAAGGCGCTGTAGCCCCGGTCGGCCGGATCACCGACGACGGCGTGCCCGCTGCGCCGCCACCGCAACGTCGTGAGCCATACAGGAGCTTTCATGAATCTCTCCATCAGCGGGCACCACCTCGAAGTCACCCCTGCGTTGCGCGAATACGTCACGGCGAAGCTCGACCGGATCCGACGGCATTTCGACCAGGTGATCGACGTCAGCGTGTACCTGTCGGTGGACAAGCTCGTCCAGAAGGCGGAGATCTCGCTGCACGTGCGCGGCAAGGACCTGTTCGCCGAGGCCTGCGACGCGGACCTCTACGCGGCGATCGATGCGCTGGTCGACAAGCTCGACCGCCAGGTCCTCAAGTACAAGGACAAGCGGGCGGCCCATGCCCACGAGGCGATCAAGCATCACGTCGAGACCTGAGACAGTTTTGTCCAGGACAACCGGAGCCTCGTGCTCCGGCTGGGGTATCCGGGCCGCTCGGCCCCGGATACCCGACCCTCATGGTTCGGAATGCCCGGGAGTCGGGTTTCCGCAACGCAAAATTGTTCGCGGTCAACGGCCGTCGGTCGTGGCTATAATCGGCCGCGACACGGGTCGGGCCCGCGTCCTGCAGGTCTATTGCATCGCAACAACCGGCCGCTCGCGGCACCCGAGATGAACCGTATCGCCAAGCTGCTGCCGGCCCGCAATGTCCTGCTGGACCTGCCGGTCACGAGCAAGAAGCGGGTGTTCGAACAGGCCGCGCTGCTGTTCGAGAACGAACACGGCATCGAGCGGGGCAAGGTGTTCGACTCGCTGTTCGCCCGCGAACGCCTCGGCTCCACGGGGCTGGGCCAGCAGGTCGCCATCCCCCACGGACGCATCAAGGGCCTGCGCGACGCGATCGCCGCGGTGGTCCGCGTCGAGACCCCGATCGCCTTCGACTCGCCCGACGGCCAGCCGGTGAAGCTGCTGGTCTTCCTGCTGGTGCCCGAGCACGCGACCGAGGAACACCTCGAGATCCTGTCCGAGCTCGCCGAGCTGCTGTCGGATGCCGGCATCCGCGACACGCTGATGACCTCCGACGACGCCGCCGCGATCCACCGGGTGCTGTCCACCTGGGAACCGTACCGCCCGGCGGCCTGACGGTCCGCGCGCCCCGCGCCGGGATCCCGACCCGGGGCGTGCCCGAGGCTGCATCCCCCCGGACGCGGGTGTAGAGTCGACGCGATGTCCGCCGCGCCCACCGCATCGGCCGACGCCGGGCTCCCGCCCGACGATGCGTCGTCCCCGTCTCTCGACCCGCCGCCCACGATCACCGTCGGCGAGCTGATCGAACGTGCCCGCGAGACCATGGGCCTGGACTGGGTCGCCGGACGCGCCGGCTCCGAGCGCCCGGCTGCGACGCCGGCGCCGGACACCGTCGACCAGGTCGGCTACCTGAACCTGATCCACCCGCACCGCATCCAGGTGCTGGGCATCGCCGAGGTGGGCTACTTCCACCGCCTGAGCGCGACCCGCCGCGGCCACATCATCGACGAGATCGTCGCGGGCGACCCGCCGGCGCTCGTGATGTCCGAGGGCATCGTGGCGCCGCCCGAGCTGGTCGCGGCCTGCGAGGCACACGGGCTGCCGCTGCTGCACTGCGTGCTGCCGAGCGCACGCACGATCGAGCTGCTGCGCGGCCTGCTGGCGAAGGCGCTCGCCGTCTCGTGCACGATGCACGGCGTGCTGATGGACGTGCTCGGGCTCGGAGTGATGATCACCGGCGAGTCGGGGCTGGGCAAGAGCGAGCTGGGCCTCGAGCTCATCAGCCGCGGCCACGGTCTGGTGGCCGACGACGCCGTCGAGCTGCACCGCATCGGCCCGCGCACGATCGAGGGCCGCTGCCCGCCGCTGCTGCAGGGGCTGCTCGAGGTGCGCGGCCTGGGCCTGCTCGACATCAAGACGGTGTTCGGCGAGACCGCGGTGCGCCGCAAGATGCGGCTCAAGCTGATCGTGCACCTGGTCCGCCGCAGCACGCACGAGGACGAATACGAGCGGCTGCCGCTGGAGGACCTGTCGCAGGAGGTGCTCGGCCTGCCGGTGCGCAAGGTCGTCGTGCCGGTGGCCGCCGGGCGCAACATCGCGGTGCTGACGGAGGCGGCCGTGCGCAACACCATCCTCAGGCTTCGCGGCATCGACACGATGCGCGAGTTCGTCGCGCGGCAGCAGCGCGAGATCGACGCGGCGGGCGGGTGACGCGATGAAGGTCGTGCTGGTCACCGGCATCTCGGGTTCGGGCAAGTCGATCGCGATCAACGTGCTCGAGGACGACGGCTTCTTCTGCATCGACAACCTGCCGGCGAAGTTCCTGCAGGAGGTCATCGCTCGATGCGGCAGCAGGGCCACCCGCGGGTCGCGGTCTCGATCGACGCGCGCAGCGGGCAGTCGATCGCCGAGCTGCGCGACATCATCGGCGCGCTGCGGCGCGACCACGACGTCAAGGTGCTGTTCCTCAATGCGCGCACCGACACGCTCGTGCAGCGCTACTCCGAGACGCGCCGCCGCCATCCGCTCGCGATGCAGCCCCGCGCCGACGAACCCGCGCCCACGCTGCTCGAGGCGATCGAGCAGGAACGCGAGGTGATGAGCGCGATCGAGGACCTCGGCGTGTCGATCGACACCAGCGACCTGCATCCGAACGTGCTGCGCCAGTGGGTGCGCGACACCGCGGGGCTCGATCCGGCGTCGATCGTGCTGCTGTTCGAGTCCTTCGCGTTCAAGGCCGGCGTGCCGCTCGACGCGGACCTCGTCTTCGACGTCCGCTGCCTGCCGAACCCCTACTACACGCCGGCGCTGCGGCCGCTGTCGGGCCTCGACGAGCCGGTCGCGCAGTTCCTGCGAGCCGTGCCGGCGGTCACGCGGATGGTCGAGCACGTCGAGCACTTCCTGCGGACCTGGCTGCCGTCGTACGTTCAGGAGAACCGCAGCTACCTGACGGTCGCGATCGGCTGCACCGGCGGCCAGCACCGCTCGGTCTACGTCGTCGAGGAACTCGCGCGACGCTTCCGCGCGTCGGAGCGGGTGCTGGTGCGGCACCGCTCGCTCGCGGCCCGCCGCACCGAGCCCTGAGCCGCGAGGCGCGCGCCGTGATCGCCGACCTGCCGATCTTCCCGCTGTCCACCGTGCTCTTTCCGGGCGGCGTGCTGCCGCTGCGGATCTTCGAGGCGCGCTACATGGACATGGTGCGCGACTGCATGCAGCGCGAGGTGCCGTTCGGCGTGTGCCTGATCACGCGCGGCGGCGAGGTCGGCGAGCCGGCCGAGCACGAGCCGATCGGCACGCTCGCGCACATCCGCGGCTGGGACATGCAGCAGCTCGGTCTGCTGCAGCTGCGCACGGTCGGCGGCGCGCGCTTCCGCATCCTCGACCGCCGCACCGGCGGCAACGGGCTGATCCGCGCGACCGTCGACGAGCTGCCCGACGATCCGCGCGTCGAGGTGCCCGACGACATGGCCGAGTGCGCGATGCTGGTCCACCGGCTGATCGACGACCTGCGCGAACGCGAGCCCGATCCGGAGAAGCGGATGATCGCCGAGCCGGTCGACGTCGAGTCGGCCGCCTGGGTCGCGAACCGGCTCGCCGAGTTCCTGCCGATCCCCAATCCCGCCAAGCACAAGCTGATGGCGCTCGACGAGCCGCTGGTGCGGCTGTCGCTCGTGATGCGCTGGCTGCAGCAGCACCAGGTGATCTGACCCCGAGGACCCGGATGATCGAGACGACCGTGGGCGCGCCGTCGGGCGCGACCGAGGAGGCCGCGTCGTGAGCGCGGACGGCGGCGCCGCGCGCGGCGCGATGGTGGTGACCGGCGGCAGCCGAGGCATCGGCGCGGCGGTCGCGCGGCTCGCGGCGCGTCGCGGCTGGGCCGTGGCGGTGGTCTACCGTGACCGCGCGGGCGACGCCGACGCGGTGGTCGCTGCGATCGCGGCAGACGGCGGCCGCGCGATCGCGGTCCGTGCCGACGTCGGCGACGCCGACGACGTGGCCCGCGTGTTCCGCGAGGCCGACGCGCTCGGACCGCTCACCGCGCTGGTGAACAACGCCGGCGTAACCGGCGGCGTCGCGCGCGTCGACGCGCTCGACCCCGCGCGGCTCGACGAGGTGCTCCGCACCAACGTCCGCGCGCCCTTCCTCTGCGCATGCGAGGCGATCCGGCGGATGTCGACGCGGCACGGCGGCCGCGGCGGCGCGATCGTCAACGTCGGCTCGGGCGCGTCGCAGCTCGGCACGCCCGGCGTCTGGGTGCACTACGCGGCCACCAAGGGCGCGATCGACACCATGACCGTGGGGCTCGCGAAGGAGGTGGCGGCCGAGGGCATCCGCGTGAACTGCGTGCGCCCCGGGCTGATCGACACCGAGATCCACGCGGCGCGGCCGCCGGGCCAGCTCGAGGAGATCCTGCGTTCGGTGCCGATGGGCCGCGCGGGCAGCGCCGACGAGGTGGCGCGATCGATCGTCTGGCTCGCCGACGACGCCGAATCCCCCTACGTCACCGGCAGCTTCGTCGACTGCCGCGGCGGGCGCTGAGGCACGCGCCGCGGCGGGACGCGCGACGCGTCAGTCGAAGAGGCCGACCTTCTTCGCGCGTGCCTTCGGCGGCGCGACGTCGGCCGGCGCAGCGCGCGGCGCCTCGCCGATGGCGCCGCCCAGCACGCCGGCCAGCACCGCGTCCGCGCCCTCGAGCGCGGTCTGCAGCTGCTCGCCGACGCCGTTGCGGTCGGCCGTGCCGTTGACCGTCAGCCGGCCGCGCGCGTAGTCGAACGAGGCGACCAGCGCCTTGCCCTTCTCCGACGCGAAGCCGCTGGTCAGCACGAACGCGCGCTGCTCGTCGTCGAGCAGCCTGCCGGTGACCTCGACGCGACCGCGCGCGAAGGCCTGCGAGGCGAGCGAGGCCGGCAGCCTGGTGCCGCGATCGCCCGAGGGCTCGAGGCCGAACTCGAGCTCGCCCTTCAGGCCGCCGTCGTCGCCGGCGGCCGCCAGCCGCGACACCGCCACCGACAGGCCGCGCGCCAGCATCGCGCGCACCGCCTCGCGGGCCTGCTCGGTCTCGGCGCGGGTCATGCCCTGGAAGCCGCAGCTCTCGGTCGCGAGGGTCGCCAGCGTCTCCCAGCTCTTCAGGTGGATGCCCTTGAGCGACAGGTCGAGCGCGAGGTCACGCAGGCTCTCCTGCTCGGCGACGACCTTGCGGACCGTCGGCGCGAAGCGCGCGTCGAGCACGTCGCCGCGGACCGTCGCCTCCGACAGCAGCGACAGGCCCTCCATCTGCAGCGCCGGCGTGTCGACGTGCTCGACGTCGACCTTCGCCACGCCGGTGCCGAGCTTCACGTCGGCGAGGTCGACACCGAGCTTCACGCCGCGGACCTCGTAGGCCTCGCCCTCGTTGCGGACCGTCGCGCGGTCGGTCGTCCAGTCGAGCTTCAGCGTCTGGCCCGACACGACGAAGCGGCCGCTGCCGGCCGCGACCTTCAGCGTGGTGCGCCCGTCGCGCAGCATCAGCTCGGGCATCGACACCGCCGCCTCGAGGGGGCCGCCGCGGGCCACGGTGCCTTCGGCCGACAGCAGCGGGCGGCCGGCGAGGCCCTCCTTCAGCGCGTCGCCCAGTTCCCCGACCGGCGTGGCCGAGACCTTGAAGCGGACCGGCGCGTTCGGCATGCCGACGTGCGAGAGCTCGTACTCGACCTTGGCGCGCACCGGCTTCGCGTCGGCGTCGGCGGCATCGCAGCCGGGCTGCATCGAGAGCTCGAAGCGGCCGGACGACCGCATCAGGCCCTTGTCGTGGGTCAGCCCCACGACACGCAGATCGCCCTCCTTCATCGACTGGCCGAAGGCGGCGACCTGATCGGCCACGGCGTCGGCGCGCAGCGCGGTGACCCCGCCGGCGGCGGCGGCGGCAGTGAGGGCGAGGCCGGCCGAGGCCAGCACGATCGAACGGGTCTTCATGGGTGGGGGGCTTGGGTGAGGACGGGCGCCACGCTCGCCCCGCGCCCCCCGTCCGGGCAAACCCGGCGTGCTCCGACGGTCGTCGACGGGAGGCGAGCGGCGGCCCCGCGGACGGCGCGCCGCGCATCGTGTCCAGGACGAAACCCCGGGCCTGACGGGCCCCGACCCCTCAAGTCAGGTCGCCGCCGCGGACCACCGGGCCGGTGAGCAGGGTCTTGACCGGCCGCGGCAGCGGCGCGCCGGCCGCCTCGTCGAGCGGCAGCCACAGGTGGCCGTCGGGCGCGGGCGGCGGCGCCGCGCCCGCGAGCTCGACCGACCAGACCCGCGCGCGCAGCCGGAAATGCGTGAACGCGTGCCGCACCTCGGCGACCGCCTCGGGCGGCGCGTCGGGCGCCGGCAG
>JBAXJZ010000195.1:0-7722 GCA_037137595.1 Burkholderiales bacterium
CATCACGCTCGCCGGCGCGCGGGCGGCGGTGCGGGAGTTCGCGAAGAACGCCAGCGCCAGCGTGCACACGAAGAACACCGTCGCCAGGCCGGCGGTCAGGCGGCTGAGGAAGTTCGCCGACCCGGTCGCCCCGAACAGGCTGCCGGAGGACCCGGAGCCGAAGGCGGCGCCCATGTCGGCACCCTTCCCGTGCTGCAGGAGCACCAGCACGATCACGCCGATCGCGCTCAGCACCTGGATCACCACGGCGATCGTCCAGAGGATGGCCATTTCTACGTCCTTGGTTGAGGGACCGCGTCGCGCCCGCGACGGGGTCCGGTCGATTCGGTCAGCCGCGACCGGCCGCAGCGCGGACGATCGCGAGGAAATCGGCCGCCACGAGCGACGCGCCGCCGATCAGGCCGCCGTCGACGTCGGGCTGCGCGAGCAGCTCGGCCGCGTTGGACGGCTTCATCGAGCCGCCGTAGAGGATCTGCAGGCGCGAGGCGGCCGCGATGCCGCGCTCGGCGAGCCGGCCCCGCAGGAACGCGTGGGCCGCCTGTGCCATCTCGGGCGTGGCGGTGAGACCGGTGCCGATCGCCCAGACGGGCTCGTATGCCAGCACGCAGCGCTCGCCGGCCGTCTCCAGCACCTCGGCCACGGCATCGACCTGACGGCCGAGGACCGCCTCTGTCCGGCCGGACTCGCGCTCCTCGCGGGTCTCGCCGACGCAGACCACCGGCACCAGGCCGGCCGCGATCGCGCGGGCGGTCTTGCGCGCCACCTCGGCGTCGGTGTCGCCGAAGAGCGTGCGGCGCTCGGAGTGGCCCACCAGCGTCCAGGTGCAGCCGAGCTCGGCGAGCATCCGCGCCGAGACCTCGCCGGTGTAGGCGCCGTCGTCGTGCGCCGCCACGTCCTGCGCGCCCCACCCCACCGCCGAGCCGGCGAGCCGGGCCGCCGCGAGGCCGAGGTACGGGAACGGCGGACAGACGCCCAGCTGCGCGGACAGACCGGAGGCACCGGCGCGCACGTCGGCGAGCAGCGCCTCCGCCATCGGCACGCTGCCGTTCATCTTCCAGTTGCCCAGCACCAGCTTGGTACGCGCCGTCATTCGAGGGAGCCCGCGGAACAAAACCCTAGAGTGTAGCGTCCGCGGCGCTGTCGATCAATTCGAGGCGCCCGGGGGCGGCGGGGAGGTCGTGCCGGCGGCCGACCCCGGCGGTTCGGCGGGCGCCGGGGCGGTGCTCGCCTTCAGGGGTCCGCCGCGGCCGGTCCGCCAGCGCCAGAACCACACCACGTAGCCGGACACCGCGTAGACCAGGAACAGCGAGAACAGCACGATCGGCGGATCCGACGACACCAGCACGAAGGCCAGCACGATCAGCGGCACCGCCATGTACGGCACGCTCTTCTTCAGGTTGACCGTCTTGAAGCTGTAGAACGGCGCGTTCGAGACCATGGTCACGCCCGCGTAGAGCGTGATCGCCCAGGCGAGCCAGCGCAGGTCGGTGCCGGTCGCATCGATCCAGCGGGTCTCGCGCAGGTCGGTCGCGATCCAGACGAGGCCGGCCACGAGCGCGGCCGCGGCGGGGCTCGGCATGCCCTGGAAGTAGCGCTTGTCGACGACGCCGATGTTGGCGTTGAAGCGCGCCAGCCGCAGCGCCGCGCCCGCGCAGTAGACGAAGGCCGCGAGCCAGCCGAGCTTGCCCATTCCGCGCAGCGCCCACTCGTAGACGATCAGCGCGGGCGCCGCACCGAACGACACCATGTCGGACATCGAGTCGTACTGCTCGCCGAACGCGCTCTGGGTGTTGGTGAGCCGCGCGACGCGCCCGTCGAGGCTGTCGAGCACCATGGCGACGAAGATCGCGACCGCCGCCACCTCGAAGCGGCCGTTCATCGCCTGCACGATCGCGTAGAAGCCGGCGAACAGGTTGGCCGTGGTGAACGCGTTCGGGAGGATGTAGATGCCCCGGGAGCGGGGGCGGGTCGGCAGGGCCTCGGCGGCGGCGGCGGCGGGCAGACGGGCGGCCCGGTTGCCGCGGAACGGCCGGAAGCGGCGGCGCTTCGGTTCTTCCATCGGGACAGCCTACCGTCGGGGAGCGGTCGAGACAACCGCGCCCGCGCGTCGGCACGCGACACGCGCAACGCGCCGCCGCATCAGGCGGAGGCGTACGCCGACTGGCGCAGCCATTTGGTCGCGATCCACTTGTGGCCGCGGATCACCGGCATCCCGGCGTGCAGGCAGCGCGCGTCGAGCTGGCCCTGCCGGTTGCAGTACTCGAAATACACCGCACTCCCCCGCCGCGGCCTCACCGACAGCTCGAGCTCCGGGAAGTAGGTGCCGCCGCCCTCGTCGGGCTCGTGCAGGTACATGACGATGGTGGCCACCCGCTGGCCGCCCTGCTTGAGCAGCGCCGCCGTGCCGGGGAACGCCGGATCGAAGTAGTCGTGGTGCGGCTCGTATTCGCCGCCGACCGGGTAGTGCAGCAGCTGCAGCGGCTCGCCGTGCCGGATCGGGATCCCGGTGAGCGCCTGCACCCGCGCCTCGATCCGCGAGACCACGGCATTCTCGCCGTACTGGAAATGTGCGCCCTCGCTGCGGCGAACGCCGCTGATCTCCAGGCGGCCCGAGGTCGGATCGACGACCTCCGAGCGGCGCAGCTTGCCCTGCGCCATCCGGATCAGCTGCTCGCACTCCTGCGGCGTGAGCAGGTCCTCGACCAGCACGAGGTTCGGGTTGGCGAGCACCATGCCGAACCGGACCTCGCGGTCGGCGATCCGCGCCGTCGTGCCGGCGACCGGCAGGCGGACCGGGTCCGCCTCGTAGTCGCCCAGCATCGCGGGATGCTGCTGCTGGACGCGCTCGGTCATCGAACGCAGCACGGTGATCACGATGCGGGCATGCCCGTCCGTGAAGCCGGCCTCCAGCATCCGGGCCAGCAGCACCTCGTTGTCGGTGCCGCGGACCAGCTGCGAGGTGAGCCAGTCCTGCCAGTCGGGCGCGAGCGCCGGCGGCCACGCCCCCGCGTCGGCGGAGGCGGTCGGCTGGGGCGTCGAGCCGCCCTCGTCGTTGGCCGCCGAAGCGTTCACGTCAGTTGCGCGTCTTGTCGACCAGCTTGTTCGCCTTGATCCACGGCATCATCGCGCGCAGCTTCTCGCCGACCACCTCGATCGAGTGCTCGGCGCCGAGGCGGCGCTTCGAGAGCAGCGTGGGCGCGCCCGCGCGGTTCTCGAGGATGAACTGCTTCGCGTATTCGCCGGTCTGGATGTCGGCGAGGATCTTCTTCATCTCCGCCTTGGTCTCGGGCGTGATGATCCGCGGGCCCGACACGTACTCGCCGAACTCCGCGTTGTTGGAGATCGAGTAGTTCATGTTCGCGATGCCGCCCTCGTAGATCAGGTCGACGATCAGCTTCAGCTCGTGCAGGCACTCGAAGTAGGCCATCTCGGGGGCATAGCCCGCCTCGACCAGCGTCTCGTAGCCGGCCTTGATCAGCTCGACGGTACCGCCGCACAGCACGACCTGCTCGCCGAACAGGTCGGTCTCGGTCTCCTCGCGGAAGTTCGTCTCGATGATGCCGGCGCGGCCGCCACCGATCGCCGCGGCGTACGACAGCGCGAGGTCGCGCGCCGAGCCCGACTTGTCCTGGTGGATCGCGACCAGCATCGGCACGCCGCCGCCCGCCGCGTAGGTCGAGCGCACGGTGTGGCCCGGGGCCTTCGGCGCGACCATCACGACGTCGAGGTCCTCGCGCGGCACGACCTGGCCGTAGTGGACGTTGAAGCCGTGCGCGAACGCCAGCGTGGCGCCCTGCTTGATGTTCGGCTCGATCTCGGACTTGTAGGTCGCGCCGATGTGCTCGTCCGGCATCAGCATCATGATGAAGTCGGCGCCCTTGACGGCGTCGGCGATCTCCATCGGCTTGAGGCCGGCCTTCTTCACCTTGTCCCACGACGGGCCGCCCTTGCGGACGCCGACCACGAGCTTCGCGCCCGAGTCGTGCAGGTTCTGCGCGTGCGCGTGGCCCTGCGAGCCGTAGCCGATGATCGCGACCTTCTTGCCCTTGATGAGCTTGATGTCGCAGTCCTTGTCGTAGAAGACCTTCATGGGGAGTCCCTTCCTTGTCGTTGGTGTGAGGTGCGCGGGGCCGCGCGGTGTCGTCGTCAGGCCTTCAGGATCCGCTCGCCGCGCGCGATGCCCGAGGCGCCCGTACGGACGGTCTCGAGGATCGCGGTCGAGTCGAGCGCGTCGATGAAGGCGTCGAGCTTGGTGCCGTCTCCGGTCAGCTCGATCGTGTAGCTCTTGTCGGTCACGTCGATGACGCGGCCGCGGAAGATGTCCGCCATCCGCTTCATCTCCTCGCGCTCCTTGCCGACCGCGCGGACCTTGATGAGCATCAGTTCCCGCTCGATGTACGGCGTCTCGATCAGGTCGACGACCTTGACCACGTCGATCAGCCGGTTCAGGTGCTTCGTGATCTGCTCGATCACGTCGTCGGAGCCGCTGGTGACGATCGTCATCCGCGACAGCGAGCGGTCCTCGGTCGGGGCGACGGTCAGCGTCTCGATGTTGTAGCCGCGCGCGGAGAACAGGCCCACGACGCGCGACAGCGCGCCGGGCTCGTTCTCGAGCAGGATCGAAATGATGTGCTTCATCGCGTGCGCCTCACAGGTCCTCGGAGCCGAGGATCATCTCCGTCAGCCCCTTGCCGCCCTGCACCATCGGCCAGACGTTCTCGGTCTGGTCGGTGACCACGTCGAGGAACACCGTGCGGTCCTTGTACTTCCCGAACGCGTCGCGCAGCGCGGGCTCGACCTGGTCGGGCCGCTCGACGCGGATGCCGACGTGGCCGTAGGCCTCGGCGAGCCGGACGAAGTCGGGCAGCGCCTCCATGTACGACGACGAGTAGCGGCTCCCGTACTCGATCTCCTGCCACTGCCGCACCATGCCGAGGTAGCGGTTGTTCAGGCTGATCACCTTCACCGGCAGGTCGTACTGCTTGCAGGTCGACAGCTCCTGGATGCACATCTGGATCGAGCCCTCGCCCGTGATGCAGGCGACCTGCGCGTCCGGATGCGCGAGCTTCACGCCCATCGCGTACGGCAGGCCCACGCCCATCGTCCCGAGGCCGCCGGAGTTGATCCAGCGGCGCGGCTTGTCGAAGCGGTAGAACTGTGCGGCCCACATCTGGTGCTGGCCGACGTCGGACGTGATGAACGCGTCGCCGTTCGTGATCCGCCACAGCGCTTCCACGACGGCCTGCGGCTTGATCACCTCGCGGTTGTTGCGGTCGTACTTCAGGCAGTCCTTCTTGCGCCACTCCGCGATCTGCTGCCACCACGCCTGCACGCCCTTGTGCGTGCGCGCGCCGGTGCCGAAGGCGGCCTGCAACTGCGAGGTCATCTCCGTGATGCACTCGCGGACGTCGCCCACGATCGGCACGTCGACCTTCACACGCTTCGAGATCGACGACGGGTCGATGTCGATGTGGATGATCTTGTGCGGGTTCTGCGCGAAGTGCTTCGGGTTGCCGATCACGCGGTCGTCGAAGCGCGCGCCGATGGCCAGCAGCACGTCGCAGTGCTGCATCGCCATGTTCGCCTCGTAGGTGCCGTGCATGCCCGGCATGCCGACGAAGCGGTCCGAGCTCGCGCGGTAGCCGCCCAGGCCCATCAGCGTGTTCGTGCAGGGAAAGCCCAGCAGGTCGACGAGCGTGTTGAGCTCGGGCGCCGCGTTCGCGAGGATCACGCCGCCGCCGGTGTAGATCATCGGGCGCTCGGCCTGCAGCAGCAGCTGCACCGCCTTGCGGATCTGCCCCTGGTGACCCTTGACCACCGGGTTGTACGAGCGCATCGGCACCGCCTTCGGATACTCGAAGCGGGCCTTCGCCTTGGTGACGTCCTTGGGGATGTCGACCAGCACCGGGCCGGGACGGCCGGTGGCCGCGATGACGAAGGCCTTCTTCATCGTCGCGGCCAGGTCCTTGACGTCCTTGACCAGGAAGTTGTGCTTCACGCAGGGCCGGGTGATGCCGACCGTGTCGCACTCCTGGAAGGCATCCTCGCCGATCGCGTGCGTCGGGACCTGGCCCGAGATCACGACCATCGGGATGGAGTCCATGTACGCGGTGGCGATGCCGGTCACCGCATTGGTGACGCCGGGCCCGGAGGTGACCAGGCAAACGCCCACCTTCTGCGTGCAGCGCGAGTAGGCGTCGGCCGCGTGGACCGCGGCCTGCTCGTGCCGCACCAGGATGTGCTGGACCTTTTCCTGCTGGAAGAGCGCGTCGTAGATGTAGAGGACGGCTCCGCCCGGATATCCGAACAGGTGTTCGACGCCTTCTTCCTGAAGGCAGCGCACGACGATCTCTGCGCCGGTGAGTTCCATGTTGTGTTCCTTTCAAGATCCAGGGAGCCCGCCCGCCGGCGCCAACGCGGCCCTGTCGCCGCCTCGACGCAGGCCTCGGAACGGGGCCTGTGAGATTGATCGGACGCCTTCACGACCCTCGTGGGGACGTTCCGGCATGCGTTGCCTGTCCGGGTGCCGCTGGGTCAGTCAGCCTCGAAAAAGACAAAGACTCCACCGTCGCGCGCCTGAAAGCGCCGTCGATGGAGCCAAGGGATCCGTCTAGCGTAATGCACCGCAGCAGGGCGGTCAAGGCACGCTTTCTGCTAGGATGCCGCGCTTTCCCGGCTAGAGCGTGGCGGATGGCCTCACGGCAGGAACTCTCGGACTTCCTCGAATCGGTCGAGCGCCGGGCGTTCAAGCAGGCGGTCTACGCGATCCGCGACGACGATTCGGCGCTGGACGTGGTCCAGGACGCCATGTTCAAGCTCGCCGAGAAGTATGCGGACAAGCCGGCGGCCGAACTGCCGCTGCTCTTCCAGCGGATCCTGCAGAACGCCATCCACGACCACTTCCGGCGCCAGAAGGTCCGGAACACCTGGACGACGCTGTTCTCGTCGCTGCAACCCGACGACGACGACGGGGCCGGGGATCGCGACCCCTTGGAGGCGATGGAGGTCGAGGGTGACACCCGGGCGGGCGAGAGCGCTGCCCAGGTGGTGGAACGCGAACAGATCCTGGCGGCCATCGAAGCGGAGGTGCAGAAGCTTCCGGCCCGTCAACGGGAGGCCTTCGTGATGCGTTACTGGTACGACATGGACGTCGCGGAGACCGCTGCGGCCATGGGGTGCTCGGAAGGGAGCGTCAAGACGCACTGTTCCCGTGCGACCCACGCCCTGGCCGCCGCGCTGAAGGCCAAGGGAATCACCTTATGAACGAACACCTCTTCGCCTCCCGGGTCCGTCAGGCGCTCGACGAATCCGCCGAACACCTGCCGTATCGCGTCACGCAGCGGCTCGAGCGCGCTCGCCTGGCCGCGCTGGCGCGGGCGACCCCTGTCTCGTCCACCGCGACGGCCACCGTCGCCGTCGGCGGCACCGCGACGCTGTCGGGCGACGACCGTCCGTCGGCGCTGTTCCGCCTTCTGGCGACGCTCGCCCCCATCCTCCTGGTGATCGCCGGCCTGTACGGCATCGCGGCGTGGGACGATGCGAAGCGTGCGGCCGACACCGCCGACATCGACGCCGAGATCGTCCTGTCGGCCGACGACGACGAGATGCCGCTGTCGGTACTGGCCGATCGCGGATTCGGTGCCTACCTGAGGAATTCCCGCCAATGACCGGTCGTCCGGCGCTCGCCGGGGTGCTCGCCGCTGCCGCGCTCGCGCTCGGCGG
>JBAXJZ010000196.1:0-7629 GCA_037137595.1 Burkholderiales bacterium
GGGGAATACCAGCAGACGATCGCGGTCGGCCTGCTGATGGTGGTGCTGCTGATCAAGCCCGAGGGGCTGCTCGGCTCGCGCAACGTGCGGCCGGTCTGAAGGAGCACGCACGCATGGACACCAGGCGTCTCGCCGCCGGCGTCGTCTTCGCGATCGCCGCCGCCACCCTGCCGATGTGGGCCGGGGACCAGTACCAGCTCCACCTCGCCACGCTGATCGCCGCCTACTGGGTGCTGATCGGCGGGCTGAACCTGGTGATCGGCTACAGCGGCCAGCTGTCGATCGGGCACGTCGGCCTGCTGTCGATCGGCGCCTACGCGTTCGCGATCCTCGCCGGCAAGGCCGGCCTGCACCCGGCGCTCGCGGTGGCCGGCGCGGGCGCGATCTGCGGCCTCGCGGGCCTGGTGCTCGGGCTGCCCAGCCTGCGGCTGCCGGGCTTCTACTTCGCGATGGCGACGATGGCGGTGTCGCTGATCGTCGGCGAGTTCGTGCTCGCGCAGGGGGACCTCACCGGCGGGGGCGTCGGTCTCGCGGTGCCGTCGTTCCCCGCGCCCTTCGACACGCCGGCGGGCTTCTACTACCTCGTCGCGGCCGCGGCGGTCGTCGTCACCTGGCTGACCTGGAACGTCGCGCGCCGGATGCAGGGCCGCGGTCTGATCGCGATCCGCGACAGCGTCGTCACCGCGCAGGCGGTGGGCGTGCCGGTGTTCCGGGCCAAGCTCGCCACCTTCGTCTTCAGCGGCGTGGCCGCGGGCGTGGGCGGCGCGCTCTTCGCCTCGCTGCAGAGCTACATCACGCCGGACACCTTCCACTTCGAGCTGTCGATGTTCTTCTTCGTCTGCATCATCATCGGCGGGCGCGGCTCGATCCTCGGGCCCTTCCTCGGCGTGGTCGTGCTGACCGCGCTGCCCGAGCTCGTCTCGCCGCTGGCCAAGCTCGGCAACTTCTTCTACGGGCTGATGCTGCTGCTCGTGGTGCTGGTGGTGCCCGAGGGCATCGGCCGCCTGTTCGAGATCGTCGCCGAGCGGCTGCGGCCCCGGAAGGTCGCGAGCGTGCCCGTGAGACCCGACCTGCCGCGGCTGGCCCGCGCGATCCGGGAGGCAAGGTGAGCGCCGCGACGGTCCGGGCGGCGGACGCCGCGATCCCGGCGGCGCCCGCATCGGCCGCGCCCGCCGCCGCCGGCGCGCCCGGCCCGTCCCTCGTCGCCGTCGACGTCACCAAGTCCTTCGGTGGCCTGGTCGCGCTCGACCACGTGTCGCTCGAGCTGAAGCCCGGCGAGGTCCACGGGCTGATCGGTCCGAACGGCAGCGGCAAGACGACGATGCTCAACATGCTGTCGGGCTACTACGAGCCCAGCTCCGGCTCGGTCGCGCTCGGCGGCGAGCGGCTCGAGGGCGCGTCGGTGCAGCGCCGCGCGGCGCTCGGCGTCGCGCGCACCTTCCAGAAGCCGCGGCTGCTGCCCACGCTCACCGTGCTCGAGAACGCGATGCTCGGCGCCTGGGTCCACGCGAAGGCCGGCTTCCTCGGCACCGCCTTCGGCCTGCCGCGCGCCGCCCGCGAGGACGCGGCCGCGCGCGAGCGCGCCGTCGAGCTGCTGCACGGCGTGGGGCTGGGCCACGCCATGGGGCGCCGGGCGAACCTGCTCGAGCACGCCGAGCAGCGCTTCCTCGAGATCGCCCGCGGGCTGGCGATGTCGCCGCGCTTCATCCTGCTCGACGAACCGGCCGGCGGCCTGTCCACCGACGAGATCGACCACCTCGGCGACATCGTCCGCACGATGCGCGACGCCGGCATCGGCGTGCTGCTGGTCGAGCACCACACCGACTTCGTCTTCCGCGTCTGCGACCGCGTCACCGCGCTGGACGTCGGGAAGATGATCAGGCACGGCACCCCGGACGAGGTGCGCACCGATCCGGAGGTGATCCGGGTCTACCTCGGAGCCTGAGCGATGAGCGCGTCCCCGTCCCCTGTCCGTCCCGAGAAGGTGCTGCTCGACGTCCGCGGCCTGCGTGTCGCCTACGGCAAGGCCGAGGTCGTGCGCGACGTGTCCTTCGACGTCCGCGCCGGCGAGTTCGCCGTGATCCTCGGCCGCAACGGCGCCGGCAAGAGCACGATCCTGCACGCGCTCTCCGGGCTGATCCCGAAGCGCGCGGGCACCGTGAGCTTCGAGGGCCGCGACCTGTCCGCCGCGACGCCGCGCGAGATCGTGCAGGCCGGCATCGTCCAGGTGCTCGAGGGTCACCGGGTGTTCCAGACCCTGTCGGTCGAGGACAACCTGCTGATCGGCACCTATGCCAAGGCGCCGCGCGGCGACCGCTCCAAGCTCGACCGCATCTACGCGATGTTCCCCGAGATGGCCGAGCGCCGCACGCAGATGGCCTCGCGGCTGTCGGGCGGGCAGCAGCAGATCCTGGCGGTGGCGCAGGGCGTGATCGGCGATCCGCGGCTGCTGATCCTCGACGAGCCCTCGGGCGGCCTGGCGCCGATCGTGATCGACCGGATCCTGGAGGTGGCCGCACGGCTGTGCGCCGAGGGCCTCGCCATCCTGCTGGTCGAGCAGCTGGTGGAGAAGGCGCTGCGGCACGCGCACTGGGGCTACGTGGTGGAGACCGGACGCATCGTGGTCAGCGAACCGGCGGACGCGCTGCGCGACGGCGAGCGGATCCGCGAGGTGTACCTGGGCGGCCACGCGAAGGCCGCCGTCTGAGGACACGGACAGAGGGAAGGAGACGACACCATGACCGATGCCACCGCCCCGCGCTGGGTGCGCCGCCCCGAGGGCTCGAACTGGGGCGAGTTCGGCCCCGACGACCAGCTCGGCCGTCTCAACCTCGTCGGACCCGAGAAGGTGAGGCAGGGCGTGGCCGAGGTTCGCGAGGGGCGCACCTTCTGCCTGTCGCTGCCGCTCGATCTGCCCGGCGGCAACGCGCTGAACCCGCGCCGCAACCCGCCGATCCTGCGGCCCACGATCCGCAACGGCCGGCCGAACATGCTCTACCGGTTCTCGGACGACAACCCGAACCACAGCGACGTCGTCTGCGACGACGTCGTGCTGCTGACGCTGCAGTACTCGACGCAGTGGGACAGCTTCGCGCACGTCGGCTCGATGTTCGACGCCAACGGCGACGGCCTGCCCGAGCCGGTCTTCTACAACGGCTTCCGCGGCGGCTTCCACATCTTCGGGCCGACCGACGTCACCGACGCGGGCCCCGGCCCGAAGACCACCTCGGGCGCGAAGGCGCTCGGCGTCGAGAACATGGCGGCCCACGGCCTTCAGGGGCGCGGCGTGCTGATCGACCTGCGCGCCCACTTCGGCGACGCGCGCAGGGCCGTGGGCTACGACGACCTGATGCGCGTGATCGAGGCCGACCGCGTGGTCGTCGAGCGCGGCGACATGGTGCTGCTGCACACCGGATTCGCGCAGCGCGTGCTCGAGATGAACGGCCAGCCCGACCCCGAGGTGCTGCACGGCGCCTGCGCGGTGCTCGACGGCCGCGACCCGAAGCTGCTGCAGTGGGTCACCGACACCGGCCTGGCGATCCTCGCCGCCGACAACTACGCGGTCGAGGCCCACCCACCCGTCTCGCAGCCGGCCGACACCTGCTGCGCGACGCTGCCGCTGCACGAGCACTGCCTGTTCAAGCTCGGCGTGCACCTCGGCGAGCTCTGGTACCTGACGCCGCTGGCCGAGTGGCTGCGCGCGGCCGGCCGCAGCCGCTTCCTGCTGACCGCGCCGCCGCTGCGCCTGCCCGGTGCGGTCGGCTCGCCCGCGACCCCGATCGCCACCGTCTGAAGGCAGGGTCGATGTCCAAGGCCTCCGACTCGAGCTCCATCCAGAAGGTCTGCCGGATCCTGCGCGCGCTGTCGGTGCCGGACGCGCTGCGGCTGGCCGACGTCTGCGCCACCACCGGCCTCAACAAGGCGACCGTGCTGCGGCTCCTGGAGGCGCTCGCCGACGAGGGCTTCGTCGAGCGCGACGAGGCGACCAAGCGCTATCGGCTCGGCGAGGCCGCGATGATGATGGGCCTGGCCGCGCAGGGCCGCGACCACCTGCGCGACCGCGCGCGGCCCTGGCTGATGCGGCTGGCGGCGCTGTGCGGCGACACGGTGATCCTGTCGGTGCGCAGCGGCGCCGAGGCGCTGTGCGTCGACCGCGAGTTCGGCAGCTACCCGATCCGCGCGAACTACCTCGACGTCGGCAGCCGCCGGCCGCTCGGCGTGGGCGCGGGCAGCCTCGCGCTGCTGGCCTGGCTGCCCGATGCCGAGGTCGACGCGGTGCTCGCCGACGCGATGCCGGTGATCGCCGCGCGCTATCCGAGGATCGACGAGGCGATGCTCCGCGCGAAGGTCGTCGAATCGCGCCGCCAGGGCTTCGCGCTGCTGCTCGACGTCGTCGTCGAACGGATGGGCGGGATCGGCATGCCCATCCTCGGCACCGACGGCCGGCCGATCGGCGCGCTGTCCATCGCCGCGCTGAACGAGCGGCTGACCGACCGTCTCGACGTGCTGGTCGCGTCGCTGCGCGAGGCGGCCGAGGCGCTGTCGCCCAACCCCCCCGCGCAGGCCGCGCTGCGGACACACGCGGTGCACGCGAGCGGCCGCGAGGCCGCGGAGACCCTCCGATGAGCTGGCTGCTGGGCAGCGGGCTGACCCGCTTCGGCCGGCACGACGGTCGCACCACGCTCGACCTGATGAGCGAAGCCGCCGCCGCGGCGCTCGCCGACGCGGGCCTGGAGCGCGGCGACGTCGACGGCCTGATCTGCGGCTACGCGACGACGATGCCGCACATCATGCTGGCCACCGTCTTCGCCGAGCACTTCGGGCTGAAGCCCTCGTACGCGCACGCGGTGCAGGTGGGCGGCGCCACCGGCTTCGCGATGACGATGCTCGCCCACCTGCTGGTGGAGTCCGGCGCCGCGAAGCGCGTGCTGGTGGTGGGCGGCGAGAACCGCATGACCGGGCAGAGCCGCGACGCGTCGATCCAGGCGCTCGCGCAGGCCGGCCACCCGGTCTACGAGGTGCCGCTCGGGCCCACGATTCCTGCCTACTACGGGCTGGTCGCGTCGCGCTACATGCGCGAGCACGGCACCACCGAGGCCGACTTCGCCGAGCTGGCCGCGCTGATGCGCCGCAACGCGGTCCGCCACCCCGGCGCGCACTTCCGGGAGCCGATCACCGCGGCCGACGTGCTCGCGTCGCGCCCGATCGCCACGCCGCTGAAGATGCTCGACTGCTGCCCGGTCTCCGACGGCGGCTGCGCGGTGGTGATCGGCCGCGAGCCGGGCGCGCTGCCGCCGGTCGCGATCCGCGCGGCGACGCAGGTCCACACCTCGCAGCACGTGAGCGCCGCGCCCGACCTGACCACCTTCGGCGCCGGCCGCTCGACCGCGCGCGCGCTCGAGGCCGCGGGCCGATCGCTCGCCGACGTCGAATACGGCGCGATCTACGACAGCTTCACCGTGACCCTCGCGCTGCTGCTCGAGGAGATCGGCCTGGCGCCCCGCGGCGGCTCGGGGCGGCTGGCGCGCGACGGGCACTTCGACCGCGACGGCGCGCTGCCGCTGAACACCCACGGCGGGCTGCTGTCCTACGGGCACTGCGGCGTGGCCGGCGCGATGGCCCACCTCGCCGAGACCCACCTGCAGCTGACCGGCCGCGCCGGCGACCGCCAGGCGAGGCGCGCCGGTCTCGCGCTGCTGCACGGCGACGGCGGCGTGCTGTCCTCGCACGTCAGCCTGGTGATGGAGGCCGCATGAGCCCGACCGCACCGATCGGACCGACCGACCCGACCGCGGCCGACGCGGGAACGGCCGTCGCCGACTGGACCCGCGGCGGCCGCGGCGTCGCGCTGCAGCGCTGCGGGCACTGCGCGCACGTCTGGTACTTCCGCCGCGACTTCTGCCCGGCCTGCGGCGCCGCCGGGCCCGTCGCGTTCGCCGCGGCCGGCACCGGCACCGTCCACGCCGCCACCGTCGTCCACCGCGCGCCCGACGACACCTTCCGCGCGCTCGCGCCCTACGGGCTGGTGCTCGTCGAGCTCGACGAGGGCCCGCGGATGATGGCCCACGCGCCGGTCGACGTCGCGATCGGCGAGCGTGTGTCGCTCGGCTGGGTCGACGTCGCCGGCCGGGCGATCCCTTACTTCGAACGCACCGCCCCATGACCCGACACGACCCCCGCGACGGCCTGCGCGTCGCCCTGGCACCGCGCTCCATCGCGGTGATCGGCGCGTCCGAGAACCCGAACAAGATCGGCGGCCGGCCCATCGCCTACCTGTCGCGCTTCGGCTTCCAGGGCGAGGTCTACCCGATCAATCCCGCGCGCGACACGTTGCAGGGCGTACGCGCGTACAAGGGCCTCGCGGACCTGCCGGCCGTGCCCGAGGCGGCAGTGATCGCCGTGCCCGGCCAGCTCGCCGTCGATGCGGTGAAGGACTGCGCGGCCGCCGGCGTGAAGCTCGCCATCGTCATGGCCTCGGGCTTCGGCGAGACCGCCGACCCTGCGGGCCGCGCGCAGGAGCGCGAGATGGTCGCCGCCGCGCGCGCGGCCGGCATGCGGATGGTGGGTCCCAACTCGCAGGGCCTCGCCAACTTCGGCAACGGCGCGGTGCCCAGCTTCTCGACGATGTTCGTCGAGACGCCGGCGAAGGACGGCCCCATCGGCATCATCAGCCAGTCGGGCGCGATGAGCGTGATCCCCTACGGCCTGCTGCGCGCGCGCGGCCTGGGCGTGCGCCACTCGCACGCCACCGGCAACGACGCCGACATCACGGTCTGCGAGCTCGCCACCGCGGTCGTCGAGGACCCGGACCTGAAGCTGCTGCTGCTCTACCTCGAGGGCCTGCCCGACCCGCATCACCTCGCCGAGGCCGCGCGCATCGCGCGCCGCCGCGACCTGCCGATCGTGGCGCTGAAGGCCGGTCGCTCGGCCGCCGGTGCCGAGGCCGCGCGCTCGCACACCGGCTCGCTTGCCACCGAGGACCGGCTGGTGGATGCGTTCCTCGAGGACCAGGGCATCTGGCGGGTGAAGACGATGGCCGAGATGGTCGATGTCGCCGAGCTCTACCTGAAGGGCTGGACTCCGAAGGGCCGCCGGCTGGTGGCGATCAGCAACTCCGGCGCGGTCTGCGTGATGACCGCCGACGCCGCGACCGACGCCGGCATGCCGCTCGCGCCGCTCGCCGACGCGACGCAGGCCGAGCTGAAGTCGATCCTGCCCGGCTTCGCGACGACGAAGAACCCGGTCGACATCACCGCCGCGCTGCTGTCCGACAGCAGCCTCTTCTCGCGTATCCTGCCGGCGATCGCGAAGGACCCGGCGGCCGACGCATTCTTCATCGGCATCGCGGTGGCCGGCGCCGGCTACGACGTCGATCGCTTCGCGCGCGACAGCGCGGCCTTCGCCGAGGCGACCGGCAAGCCGCTGGTGGCCGCGGCCTCGCAGACCGGCGTGTCGGAGCGCTTCAAGGCGCACGGCGTGTCGGTCTATCCCACCGAGGGCGAGGCGATCCGCGCGCTCGGGGCCTACGTCGCGCATGCCGAGCGGCTGGGCGCGGCGCAGGCCGCCGACCTGCCGGCGCCCGCGCGGCGCGCGCCGCCGGCCGCCGTCCGGATGCTCGACGAGGCCGAG
>JBAXJZ010000197.1:0-7602 GCA_037137595.1 Burkholderiales bacterium
GAGGTGCGTCCGATTGTCACCTGGGGCGCATCGCCCGAGATGGTGACGACGGTGGACGGCCGCGTGCCCGACCCGGCCGACGAGCCCGACCCCGTGCGGCGCGCGGGCCTGCGTGACGCGGGCGCCTACATGGACCTCGTCCCCGGCACGCCGATCCGCGGGATCCGTCCCGACATCGTGTTCATCGGCTCGTGCACCAACGCGCGGATCGAGGACCTGCGGGCCGCGGCCGAGGTGCTGCGCGGCCGTCGGATCGCGCCCTCGATCCGGCTCGCGCTCGCGGTGCCGGGCTCGGGCCTGGTCAAGGCGCAGGCCGAGGCCGAGGGACTGGACCGCGTCTTCCGGGACGCCGGCTTCGAGTGGCGCGAGCCGGGCTGCTCGATGTGCCTGGGGATGAACGACGACCGCCTCGCGCCCGGCGAACGCTGCGCATCGACGTCGAACCGCAACTTCGAGGGGCGCCAGGGCGCGGGCGGACGCTCGCACCTGGTGTCGCCGGCGATGGCCGCCGCTGCCGCGGTGGCCGGCCGGTTCGTCGAACCGACGGAGCTCGCCTGATGGACCGCTTCACCGTGCTCGACGGGATCGTCGTCCCGATGGACCGCGCCAACGTCGACACCGACGCGATCCTGCCCAAGCAGTTCATGAAGTCGATCGAACGCACGGGCTTCGGCCCCTACCTGTTCGACGCATGGCGCTACCTCGACGCGGGCGAACCGGGGATGGACTGCACGGCGCGCCCGTCGAACCCGGCCTTCGCGCTGAACGCGCCGCGCTACGCGGGGGCGTCGATCCTGCTCGCCCGCGCCAACTTCGGCTGCGGCTCGTCGCGCGAGCACGCGCCCTGGGCGCTGCGCGACTTCGGCATCCGCGCGCTGGTCGCCCCGTCGTTCGCCGACATCTTCCGCTCGAACTGCTTCAAGAACGGACTGCTGCCGATCGAGCTCGACGCCGCGCAGATCGACGCGCTGTTCGCCGAGCCCGACGCGACACCGGGCTTCCGGCTCAGGATCGACCTCGAGGCGCGGTCGATCGTGCGGCCGGACGGCGGCACGATCGCCTTCGACGTCGACCCGCACCGCCGCCGCTGCCTGCTCGAGGGGCTCGACGACATCGGCGTGACGCTGGCCGCCGCCGACCGGATCCGCGCGCACGAGGCGGCCCGGCGCGCGCGCGAACCCTGGCTGTTCACCTGAGCGGTCCGCGGATCGCCGCGGTGTCGCGGAGCACGGACGGCTCGACGCGGTGCCGGAGGCCGCCGCGTCTCGAGCGAGGCGCCGGCCACACACCCGGGAGGGCCTTCGCCCCGGCCCGCGGCGGCCTCCCGCACCGTGCTCGACCGGCCCGGCCGGGCGAGCCCGACCCCGCGGCCCGCTCCGGTGGAACGGGCCGCGCGACCGCTTCGGCGGGCCGCCGACGGATGCGGTTTGCGCCAGGTCAAACCCCGCGAACGGGTGGGGTGACGCACCGTGACCGATTGCTTGTGACCGCCGGCCGATGAACGGTAGTCTTGCGGTCGACATCACCGATCCGGAACGACGAGGACACCGTGGATCTGCTCGACCATTACCAGACCGAAGGCTACGTGATCGTCCCCGATCTGATGCCGCACGCGAAGATCGACCGCCTGGTCGAGCGCTACGAGCGGTTCAAGCGCGGCCGCCGTCCCTTCTACTCGGAGAGCATCCACAAGTGGATCCTGCCCGAGCTCGACGACCGCGGCTTCATGGTCCAGTCGATGGAGAACTTCACCCGCCTGTGGTTCTCCTACGGCCTGAACGAAGCCGGCAACGACGTCGTGCTGGGGTCCGAGATCAACGACGTGCTGAAGACGCTCCGGCCGAACTACGACCGCTGGATCCACTGGCTGAACCACTTCTTCGACCGCTCGACCGGCTCGGTGGACCACGTCGACAGCTGGTACCTGGACACCGATCCGCCCGGCGACCTGATCGGGTCGTGGGTGGCGCTCGAGGACATCCATCCGGACGCGGGACCCTTCCGGTTCTTCCCGCGCAGCCACACGATGCCCGAGCTGCAGAACCTGAAGCAGATGGACCACGACGCGTTCATCAAGTATTGCGCGAAGATGGCCGACTCGCTGCCGGCGCAGCACGCGATCATCAGGAAGGGCACGGTGGTGTTCTTCCATCCGTTCCTGCTGCACGGCGCGGTCGACCAGACCGACCGCCGCTACTCGCGCAAGTCGGTCACCGCGCACTACCTGCCCCACGGCGTGCCGAAGCAGGACCGCGACGGCTGGAAGCTGAAGGGCGAGGGCGGCGCGCCGGGTCCGATCCCGGTGCCGCGCCGGATCGGCGCGCACCCGATCGAGGTCGACTACAGCTGGGGCACCGAGGCGGCCTTCAACCTGCGCGGCATGGTGAGCTTCGCCAAGGCGCTGGTGAAGCCGACCCCGATCACGATGGACATGCGCCGCAGGTCCTGGGCCGACCGCTGACCGGATCGCCCGGCCGGGCCCGCGTCCCGACGCGGCCCGGCGCCGTCGACGCCTGACGGCGGGCCCGGCTGCGCCGGCGCCCGCCCCGCCTACCGCTCCCCCGGCGCCTTCCCGCGCCCCGTACCGGCCCCTCCGGCACCGCGCCGGTGCGTGACGTCATGCCGGCGTGCGTGTCGCGACGCGGCCCGGCCGATCCCGAACGGGTACGTCGTGGATGCAATCCGCGTCGGAACTTGTATCCAGAACAGGGGCCGGACCAGCCCGTTCCGAGACCTGCGCGCGTCGCACGCCGCGCTGGCACGACCGTTGCGAGGCGGAGTGCCATGGACCGCTCGCGCACCGAAGCGACGCCCGCTGCCGACGACGCCCCCGACACCGCGGACGATGCCGCCTCGCGCACGCGCCGCATGTACGACTCGATCGTCTCGGCGCTGACCGAGCACCGGATCGCACCCGGCACGCGGCTGCGCGAGGAGCGCCTGGGGTCGATGTTCGATGTCAGCCGTACCCAGGTCCGCAAGGTGCTGCAGCGGCTCGAGCACGAGGGGCTGGTGCGGCGCGAGCCGAACCGCGGCGTGACCGTGGCCGCCCCCGACGCCGACGAGACACGCGAGCTCTTCGAGGCGCGCCGGCTGATCGAGCCCTGGGTGGTCTCCAAGCTGTGCGCGCACTGCGCGCGCAAGGACCTCGTCGCGCTGCGCCGCATCGTCCGCGACGAGGCCCGGGCGCAGGCCGACGGCGACCGGCGCGCGCGGGTGCGGCTGTCCGGCGAGTTCCACCGCGCGCTCGCGCGGGCCGCCGGCAACCGCGCGATCGCCGAATCGATGGGCCCGCTGACGCTGCGCACCTGCCTCGCGATCCTCGCCAACCGCGCGCCCACCGACGGCACCTGCCGCGACGACGAGCACGGACGGCTGCTGGAGGCGATCGAGGCCGGCGACGCGAAGCGCGCCTCCAGGTTGATGCTCGCGCACCTCGAGCACATCGAGGCCTCGATGGAGGCGCCGGCCGCCGCCGGCCCGTCGGACGATCTGGAGGCCCTGTTCACCGATCCGCCGCCCGCGCCGGCCCGCGCGCCGCGCCCGAGGACCCGCCGATGAGCGCCGTCGCCGCCCCCCGCCCCACCGCCTACGACCTGACGCTCGACGGCATCGTCCAGCGCTACCGCAGCGCGCCCGCGGCGGCCGTCGACGGCGTGACGCTGGAGATCCGCGCGGGCGAGCTGGTCGCGCTGCTCGGGCCCTCCGGCTGCGGCAAGACCACGCTGCTGCGGATCATCGCCGGCTTCGTCGAGCAGACCGCGGGCCGCGTCGTCGTCGGCGGCCGGTCGATCGACGAGCTCGGCCCGAACGCCCGCGAGGTCGGCGTCGTCTTCCAGAACTACGCGCTGTTCCCGCACATGAGCGCGCAGGAGAACGTCGCCTACGGCCTCGCCTGCCGCGGCCGCCCGCGCGCCGAGCAGCGGACCCGCGCGCGCGAGATGCTCGAGATGGTGCAGATGGCCCACCTCGCCGAGCGGCTGCCGCGCGAGCTCTCCGGCGGCCAGCAGCAGCGGGTGGCGCTCGCCCGCGCGCTCGCGGTGAACCCGCGGATCCTGCTGCTCGACGAGCCCTTCGCCGCGCTCGACAAGAGCCTGCGCCTGGACATGCAGATCGAGGTCAAGCGGATCCAGCGGATGGCGGGCATCACCTGCATCATGGTCACGCACGACCAGGAGGAGGCGCTGTCGATGGCCGACCGGGTCGCGGTGATCGCCCGCGGTCGCGTCGAGCAGTTCGACGCGCCGAACACCGTCTACGACCGGCCCGCGTCGCTGTTCGTCAACCAGTTCGTCGGCGCGTCGAACACGCTCGCCGGCCGCGTGGTCGACGGCGCGGGCGTCGAGGTGGCCGGCCGCGCGATGCCCGCCCGCCTGGTGTCCGCCGGGCTGAAGGCCGGCGACGCCGCCACGGTCTGCGTGCGCCCCGAGCACCTCGAGCTCTGCGCCCCCGGCGACGGCCTGGCCGGCACGCTGGCGCTCAGCCTGCCGCAGGGCCCGCAGGTGATCCAGGAGGTCCGTCTCGCCGACGGCACGGCCCTGAAGGTCGTGCAGCCGCGCGCCGAGGCCGTCGACGCGGTCGCGCCCGGCAGCGCGGTCGGCGTGCGCCTGCGCACCGGCTTCACGATGAACGCGTTCACCCCCGCCTGACCCCCCGCCGTCCCACCCCGCCCAAAGGACCCCCGCCATGACGACCCGCCGCCAGCTGCTGCAGACCAGCCTCGTGCTGGGCGCGATGCAGCTCTTTCCCGGGATGACCCGGGCCCAGGCCAAGCGCCTGGTGTTCGCCACCTTCACCGGCAGCTGGGAGGAGGCGCACAAGGCCGTGCTCGTGCCCGCCTTCCGCAAGGCCACCAACAACGCCGACATCGTGCTCGACCCGATGCTGTCGGTGGACCAGATCGCGAAGGTGAGCGCCGCGCGCAACAACCCGCCGATCGACGTGATGCTCCACGACCCGGGCCCGGCGCTGACCGCGATCGGCCAGGGCCTGACCGACACCTATCCGGTCGCGCAGTCGAAGCACTTCAAGGACCTGATCCCCGAGGCGCAGGAGGAGACCGGCCCGGCGATCTTCTTCCAGGTGGTGGGCCTCACCTACAACCCCGAGAAGGTCAAGACGCCGCCGAAGTCGTGGAAGGACCTCTGGTCGCCCGAGTACAAGGGCCGCGTCGGCATCACCAACCTGAACTCCACGCTCGGGACCGGCTTCCTGGTCGAGATCTCCCGGATGAACGGCGGCTCCGAGTCGAACGTCGAGGCCGGCTTCAAGGCGCTGAACGACCTGAAGCCCAACCTCGCCGCGGTCGCCGCCAACCCCGGCGCGCTCGCCACGCTGTTCCAGCAGGGGCAGGTCGACATCAGCCCCGGCAACTTCAACGCGATCCAGATCCTGAAGGCGCGCGGCGTGCCCGTGGACTTCGTGATCCCGCAGGAAGGCGCGATCGCGTTCAAGACCACGGTCCACGTCGTGAAGAACACGCCGAACAAGGACCTCGCCGTCGCGCTGATCGAGGCCGCGATGTCGCCCGAGGTCCAGCAGCGGCTGATGCAGTCGCCTTATCTCATCGTGCCCACCAACACCAAGGTGAAGATGGAGGGCGAGATCGCGAAGGTGCTGGTCAAGGACCACGCGGAGATGAAGAAGCGCTTCGTGTTCCAGGACTGGAAGAAGATCAACGAGCAGCGCGCCGCGTGGATCGAGCGGTTCAACCGCGACATCAAGCTCTGAGGTCCGCCCGTGCCGCGTCGCCTGCCGGTCACCGCCTATCCCCTGTGGCTCGCCTCGCCGCTGGCGGGGGCGATGCTGCTGTTCTTCGTCGCGCCGCTGGGCGTGCTGGGGATGGTGAGCTTCTACGGCGACGCGGCGATGACCCAGTGGGGCTCGCTCGCCAACTGGTCGAAGATGTTCGACGGCTTCGGGCTGGGCGTGCTGGCCGACACCCTGCGGCTGGGGGTGGAGGTCACCGCGCTCAGCCTGGTGCTGGGCTACGCGCTCGCCTGGACCTTCGTGCGGATGCCGCCGCGGCTGCAGCCGCTGGTGATCTTCATCGTGATGCTGCCGCTGCTGACCAGCGTGGTGGTCCGCACCTTCGCGTGGATCGTGATCCTCGGACGGCAGGGCATCGTCAACACCGTGCTCGCCGACCTCGGCTGGATCCAGACGCCGCTGAAGCTGCTCTACACCCGGACCGGACTGGTGATCGCGCTGGCCAACGTGCAGCTGCCGCTGATGGTGCTGCCGCTGATCAACGCGCTGCAGAAGATCGACCCGAACCTCGCGGACGCCTCGGCCTCGCTCGGCGCGAGCGATTGGCGTACCTTCCGGGCCGTGACCCTGCCGCTGTCCCTGCCCGGCATCGTGGCCGGCTGCCTGCTGACCTTCGCCGCGGCCATCACCGCGTTCATCTCGCAGTCGCTGATCGGCGGCGGCCAGATGCTGTTCATGCCCATGTACCTGTACCAGCAGGCCTCGGCGCTGTCGAACTATCCGTTCGCCGCCGCGATCTCGCTGACCTTCCTGGTGACGGTGGTGGTCTGCGTCAGCGTCTTCAACCTGCTCGGCCGGCTGTCGCGCGGCTACGCGACACAGTGAGTTCGGGAGGACCGCCGACATGAGCCGCCGCACGAGCCCGTCCGCGCTGCTGTTCCGCGGCACGATGGGATTGCTCGCCCTGCTGACCCTGGTGCTGCTGATCGCGCCGACGCTGGTGGTGGTGATCGTCTCGTTCACCGACGGCTATTCGCTGAAGTTCCCGCCGCCGGCCTACTCCGCGCGCTGGTACGGCGAGCTGTGGGAGGCCTTCCAGCTGCATTTCGCCGCCTGGAACAGCGTGAAGGTCGCGCTGCTGACCACGCTGCTGTCGGTGGTGCTGGGCGTGGCCGCGTCGCTCGCCATCGCGCGCTCGCCCACCCGGACCGCACGCGTGCTGGATTCGCTCTTCCTGTCGCCGCTGGTGCTGCCGGCGCTCGCCTTCGGCTTCGCGGCGCTGATGGCGTTCAGCCTCGCGGGCCTGTCGGTCTCCACCACCACGCTGGTCATCGGCCACACCGCGGTCTGCGTGCCCTACGTGATCCGGACCACCACCGCGGCGCTCGCCCAGATGGACGCGTCGCTGCTCGAGAGCTCGGCCAGCCTGGGCGCGTCGCGCTGGTACTCGTTCCGGCGGATCACGCTGCCGCTGATCCGGCCCGGCGTGCTGGCCGGGGCCTTCCTGGCGTTCATGTCCTCGTTCGACAACGTGCCGGTGTCGCTGTTCCTGCGCGACGCGCGGACCGACATGCTGCCGATCCGGATGTGGCAGGACCTCGAGGGCAAGCTCGACGTGACGATCGCCGCGATGTCCGGCGTGATCATCGCGATCACGCTCGTGTTGATGATCGTGATGGAACGCGCGGCGGGCCTGTCGCGACGCATGCGCGGATGACGGCGACCCGCGGCCCGACCGAGCACGGGTGTCGGTCCGCGTGACGCAGCCTCCCGCGTCGACGGTCCGCGACGCCTCGCTGCCGGTCTCGCTGTGGCTGGGGGGCGTGCTCGTGGGCGCCTCGCTCACGCTGGTGGGCGTGGCCGCGCTGGCGCCGAAGATCCTCGACGCGCTCG
>JBAXJZ010000198.1:0-7566 GCA_037137595.1 Burkholderiales bacterium
CAGCACGTTGATGCCCACGCCCAGCGGCACGATCTCGCGTGCGGCCTCGGCCACCAGGCAGTCGACGCCGCGCGCGCGCAGGCCCAGCGCGAGCGCGAGCCCGGCGATGCCGCCGCCGACGATCAGGACCGGGACCGGCGGCGGCGCGGCCACGAGCTCAGGCCTTCGACCCCTTGAACCGCGCGGCGAGCGCGTCGGCCGCCTGCGCGAGCAGGCTCGCGTCGTTGCCCACCGCGACGAAGAGGCCGCCGAGCTCGAGGATGCGGCGCGAATCATCCTCGGCCGGCGTGAGGAAGCCCGGTGCCTTGCCGGCCGCGCGGATGCGGCGCACCGCGTCCTCGATCTTCGGCCAGACGTCGGGATGGTGGCGCTCGCCGATGTGGCCGAAGGTCGCGTGCAGGTCGGCCGGTCCGATGAAGATGCCGTCGACCCCGTCGACCGCGGCGATCGCCTCGATGTTCTCGAGCGCCTGCGGCGTCTCGACCTGCAGCAGGATGCAGAGCTCGGCCTCGGCCTTCTGCGGATAGCCCTTGATGCGGCCCCAGCGCGTGGCGCGCGTGGTGCCGCCCACGCCGCGGATGCCCTTCGGCGGATACCGCATCGCGGCCACCGCCGCGCGCGCCTCCTCGGCGGTGTTGATCATCGGCACGAGGATCGACTGCGCGCCGATGTCGAGCACGCGCTTGAGCATCACCGCGTCGTTCCACGGCACGCGAACGACCGCATGCGTGGGGTACGGCTCGGCCGCCTGCAGCTGCCCGACCAGCGACTCGAGGTCGTTCGGCGAGTGCTCCATGTCGAGCAGGATCCAGTCGTAGCCGGCGCCGGCCACCAGTTCGACCGAGTAGTGCGACGACAGCGTGGACCACAGGCCGATCTGCGGGCGGCCGGCGGCGAGCGCGTGCTTGAACGTGTTGACCGGGAGGTCCATGGGGGGGCGTTCCTGGAGCGCGGGGGAGCGGGCGATGTTACCCGCGGGCCGCGGAACGGGCCTAGAATCGATCCACGGGCCGGCACCGCACCGTCCCGCCGCGCAGGACACCCACGCCGAGGAGACGCTCCGTGAAGACCCTGACCGACCAGCTGGCGGGCTACGCCGCCTACCACCGCGACCGCCGCAACATCGCCACCCACCTCGTGGGCATCCCGGCGATCGTATTCGCCGTCGTGGTCCTGCTCTCGCGCCCCGTGCTCGCCTGGGTCGGCCCGGTGCCGGTCACGCCGGCGCTCGTCGCGTCGATCGTCGCCTGCGCGTGGTGGTGGTCGCTCGACCGGCCGCTGGGGGTCGCGATGGCCGTCGCCACCGCCGCGATGCTCGCGCTGGCCGCGAAGCTCGCGGCGGGTCCCACCGCCGCGTGGCTCGGCTGGGGCATCGGCCTCTTCGTCGTCGGCTGGATCGTCCAGTTCGTCGGCCACGCGTTCGAGGGCCGCAAGCCCGCCTTCATGGACGACGTGGTCGGCCTCGCGGTCGGTCCGCTGTTCGTCGCGGCCGAGATCGCGTTCCTGCTCGGGCTGCGGGTCGGGCTGCGCGAGGCGATCGAGCGGCGCGTGGGGCCCACGGTGGTCCGGCGCCGGGGCGGCGCGACCGCCTGATCAGCCCCCGGGCGCGGCCGGCGGTCGCGCGCCTGCGCGGCTCGTGCAGGGCGCGGGCCCCGGTCGCCGATCCGAAAGGTGCGGCCCTGCACACCGGCGATCCGTGGTTCCGGGCGAAGATCGGGCCTGGCGGCGGAGGCCGCGCACGCGGCGGTCGGCGTGCTGCTCGCCGCCTCGCCGATGGCGCGCGGCATCGGGCTCCGACCGCCGCCGCGATGCGCGAACCGACACGGAGGAGACACCCGATGGACACCTGCCTGGTGAAGGGACGCGCGGTCCCGCCGGCGCTGCTCGGCGAACTGACCGACAGCGCGCCGCTGCTCGCCGACCCGCCCGCGCTGCGCGCGCGGCTCGCCGACGACGGTTACCTGTTCCTGCGCGGGGTGCTCGACCGCGACGCGGTCCGCGCCGCGCGCCGCGAGGTCTTCGAGCGGCTGCACGCGGTGGGCGAGGTGAAGGCGCCGCCCGAGGACGGGATCTTCACCGGCGAGAGCCGCCGCGCCGAGCTCGAGCCCGACCGCGGGCGCTTCTGGCGCTCGGTGTCCACCGGCCCGAAGCTGCGCGCGATGTCGCACGCCGGGCGCATCGCCACCGTGATGGACGCGGTGTTCGGCGAGCGCGCGCGCCCGCAGGACTACCTGTTCCTGCGGGCCGGCGTGCGCGGTCGCGCGACCGACCTGCACTACGACTACCCCTTCTTCACCCGCGCCCACGACCGCGTCTGCACGGTCTGGACGCCGATCGGCGACGTGCCGGTCAGCGACGGCCCGCTGGTCGTCGTCGAGGGATCACACCGCTACCGGGACCTGATCGACCCGATGATCGGTCACGACATCTCGGTGAACCCGGAGCGGCGCGCCGCCTTCGGCAGCGACGCGATCGACTTCGCGGCCTCGCGCGGCACGCGGCTGCTGACCGCCGACTTCGCAGCCGGCGACGTGATCGTCTTCGGGATGTACATCGCGCACGGCTCGATCGACAACCGCTCGCCGATCGACCGGGTGCGACTGTCGTGCGACGTGCGCTGGCAGCCGGCCTCGCTGCCGATCGACGCGCGCTACTTCGGCGACGATCCGCCGGGCACCACCGGCGCCGGCTATGCGGAGCTCAATGGGGCGAAGCCGCTGACGCAGGACTGGCACGTCCGCTGAGCGGCCCCGCCGCGACGCCGGCGGGTGCCGGGCGGGCCGCGACGCTCACCTCCGTCGCCGGCCACGGCCCGCGTCCGCGGGCCTCGCCCAGGCCCTCCGGCTCGCGCGGGTTGATCGCCAGCAGTCCGAGCGCGACCAGGTTGCACGCGAGGACGAAGGCGGCGAGCAGCAGCAGGGACGTGAGGCTCATCGGTCTCGGTACGGGTCCGGACACCGGGGCGCGGGACACGCCTCGCACGTTCGGAACGTCGATGTCACCATCGTCCACCTTCGGGTGCCCGCGGCCAAGCTGCGGCGGACCCTAGACCTCGACGCGGCACGGCTCGGGGTGCACCCGAGGGCTCCGCGGGTCAGCGGTCGTCGTCGGACTCGTCGCGGTTGATCGAGACGATCGCGACCGCGAGCAGGCTGCCCAGCAGTTGGAGTGCAGCGAGCAGCGCCAGCGAGGACGACGAGACGTTCAAGATCGCTCCGGTTCGCGATGGGTCGAATGAAGAGGGTGGCAGGACGGGCGCCCGCGCTCCACTAGGTGAACACCCAGGGTGCGCGCGTGGCGTTCCGGGACCCTCAGCGTCCGCCGGAAACGTCGAGGATCGCGCCGTGCACGTAGGAGGCCGACGGCGACAGCAACCAGGCCGCGGCCTCGCCGATCTCCGGCGGCTGCCCCGCGCGGCCCATCGGGATCGTCGCCTCGACCTGCGCGAGGAAGGCCTTGCCGCCCACGGGCTCGAGGATGTCGGTGTCGATCAGGCCGGGCCGGATCGCGTTGACGCGGACGCCGTCGCGGCCGAGCTCCTTCGCGAGGCCCACGGTCATCGCGTCGACCGCGCCCTTGCTCGACGCGTAGGCGACCATGCCGGGCAGCCCGCCCAGCCGCGCCGCGGCCGAGGAGATCAGCACGATCGCGCCGCCGGGCCCGCCGCGCGCCGTCGACATCCGCGCCGCGGCCTCGCCCACGCACCACATCGTGCCCCAGACGTTGGTGGCGAACAGTGGCAGCAGCGTGTCGGCGGTCTGCTCGCCGATCGGCGCGATCGCGCCGCCGATGCCGGCATTCGCGACCAGGCCGGTCACCGGACCGAGCTGCCGGTCGCAGTCGGCGAACAGCCGCTTCACCTCGTCCTGGCGCGAGACGTCGGCCTCGATCGCGACCGCGACGCCGCCGGCCCGCTCGATGTCGGCCACCACCGCGAGCGCCGCGTCGCGGCTGCGCGCGTAGTTGACCGCGACCTTCCAGCCGGCCGCCGCCAGCGCCTTCGCGCAGGCGGCGCCGATGCCGCGCCCCGCACCGGTGACGATCGCCGTGCCGCTCATCGCCCGTCTCCCCGTGGGTCGTTCACTGCAGCATCCGAGGCAGCCACAGCACCAGGTCCGGCACGTAGGCCACCAGCAGGACGACCGCGGTCCACGCGACGATGTAGGGCGTCAGCATCCCGATCGTGGAGTTGTAGCTCACGCCCGCGATCTTCGAGGCGACCATCGCGAGCACGCCCACCGGCGGCGTGACCGAACCCACCACCAGCAGCATGATCACCACGATGCCGAAGTGCACCGGGTCGTAGCCGAGGTGCTTGATCATCGGGCCCATGATCGGCACGACGATGATCAGCGCGGGCACCGGCTCGAGGAAGGTGCCGAGCAGGAAGAAGAACACGATCAGCACCAGCATCGCGAGCTGCGGGTCGCTGGTGAGCGACAGCATCCCCTGCAGCGCGAGCTGGCCCACGCCCGCACGGCTCAGCACCCAGCTGAAGAGCGCGGCGCCGCCCAGCGTGACCAGCGCGCCCGCCGTGGTGAGCGCCGCGGCCGCGAAGTTGTCGTAGAGGCTGCGCGCGGTGTGCCGGCGGCCGATCAGCCCGAAGAGCAGCGCGTAGAGCGCGGCGATCGAGCCGGCCTCGGTGGGCGTGAAGGCGCCCGACAGGATGCCGCCGATGATGATCGCCGGCATCGCCATCGCAGGCAGCGCGCGGCGCGCGGCGGTGCCGCGCTCGCCCCAGGTGGCTTTCGGCGACACGCCGGCGCCGGCACGCGGCGCCAGCCACCAGGTGATGATCATCATCGCCACGCCCGCGAGCACGCCGGGGATCACGCCGCCCAGGAAGAGCGCACCGATCGAGACGCCGGTGACCGAGCCGTAGATCACCGCGATGATGCTCGGCGGGATGATCGGCGCCATCATCGCCGCGCACGCCGTGACCGCGACCGCGAAGGCGGGCTTGTAGCCCTCCTTCTTCATCGCGGGGATCATCATCGAGCCGATCGCGGCGAGGTCGGCGAGCGCCGAGCCGGAGATCGCGGCCATGAACATGTTGGTGACGATGTTCGCCTGCGCGAGGCCGCCGCGGAGGTGGCCCATCAGCGCGCGCGAGAACGCCACCAGCCGCTCGGTGATGCCCGCCACGCTCATCAGCTCGCCGGCCAGCACGAAGAGCGGCACCGCGAGCAGCGAGAAGTTGTCCAGCGCGTCGTAGAACTGCTGCGCGAGCAGCAGCACCGGCAGCTGCCCGTCCCAGAGGATCGTGAGGATCGCTGCGAGCCCCATGCAGTAGGCGATCGGCACGCCCAGCAGCATGAACAGGCAGAACAGCACCAGCATCAGCGTGATGCTCATAGCGTCGGGTCCGTGGGCTCGTCGCGGCGGACGTCGTTGTCGCGCCAGGTCAGCAGCATCAGCGTCACCTCGATCGCGGCCCCTACCGGAATCGCGACGTAGACCCACCACTTCGGGATGTCGAGCATCGGCGAGCGCTGGAACCAGGTCCGGTCGACGAGCTCGATGCCCGCCCACAGCAGGATCAGGCAGAAGGAGAGCGACAGCACGTTCGCGACGAACACCACGACGCGCCGGCCGGCCGGCGGCAGCCAGTCCTCCAGCAGCTCGACGCGGATGTGCGCGCGCTGCGCGGCGACCAGCCCGGTGGCGATCATCACGCCCCAGATCATCGTCGAACGCACGAACTCCTCGGCCCAGAAGATCGAGTCGTTCAGCACGTAGCGGTAGAACACCTGCAGCAGCACCGCGACGAAGTAGGCGGCGAGCAGCAGGACCGACAGGGCGGTCAGCGCGCGGCGCAGCGCGCGGACCGCCGGGTGCCCGGAGGCGGCGGACGGGGCGTTCATCGGGAGCGTGGGGACGCGGGGCGGCCGGCCGACCGCGTGGGGACCGGCCGTCCGCGACCCGGCATCAGGCCTTGGCCGCCGCCTGGCAGGCCTCGACCCAGGCCTTGCCCTTGGCGCCGCCGCGCTTGGCGAAGCTGTCGTAGACCGGCGCCATCTTCGCGCGGAACGACGGGATGTCGGGCGAGGCATCGGCCTTCACGCGCTTCGAGAGCTCGTCCCAGGCCGACTGCTGCTCCTTGATGTTCCCGTTCCACATCACGTTGGCCACCTCGTCGGCCGCGATCTCGCGGATCGCCTTCTGGTGGGCGGGCGCGAGCGCGGCCATCTTGCGCGCGCTCGCCATCATCGAGACCTCGGTGAAGATGTGGTGCGTGCGGGTCGCGAACCCGGCGACCTCGAAGAGCTTGGCGGACACGATGAAGTCGGCCGGCACCTCGATCGCGTCGACCACGCCGGTCTGCAGCGCGGTGTACATCTCGCCGGCGGGGATCGGCGAGGGGTT
The DNA here is from genome assembly GCA_037137595.1 of Burkholderiales bacterium. Taxonomy (GTDB): domain Bacteria; phylum Pseudomonadota; class Gammaproteobacteria; order Burkholderiales; family Burkholderiaceae_E; genus UBA4615. The sequence continues at coordinate 6,367 of JBAXJZ010000198.1, forward strand.
GGTGCCGAGGGCGCGCGCCATCTCGACCCAGGTGGGGATCTCCGGCACGCGCAGCTTGATGCCCTTCGCATCGTCGGCGGTGTGGATCGGCTTCTTGGCGAGGAACACCCGGAAGCCGGAGGCACCCAGCGACAGGATCTCGACGTTCAGCGTGTCCCGGGCGTCCTTGACCACCTGCTGGCCGATCGGGCCGTACATCACGCGCTTGACGTGGTCGAAGTCGTTGAAGAGGAACGGCATCGAGATGAAGCCGAACTGCGGCTGCCAATTGGCGAGCGTGCCCAGGTCGGTCCAGCACAGGTCGAGCGTGCCGAGCTGGATCGCCTCGGCCGAGGTCCGCAGGTTGAACAGCTGCGAGGCCGGCTTGACGTCGATCGTCACCGCGCCGTTCGTCGCCTTGGCCACGCGGTCCGCGAAGCGCTCGGCCGTGGAATGGCCGATGTGCGTCGTGGGCATGTGGTGCGAGTAGACCAGCTTGGTCGCCTGCGCGCGGCCGATCATCGGCACGGCGTACAGGCCGGCGGCCGCGGACGCGGCAGCCATCAGGTTGCGTCGGGTGATCCCCATGTCGTCTCCTCGGTGCGGCGATCGCGCGCCGTCGTTGCGTTCGGGCCGGCATCGTCCGGAACCGGGCTCGGGGCCCGGCTCGGCGACGCTGACCGCAGTCTCGCCCGGACGGGCGAGGTCCGCAAAGTTGTTCGCTATAGAACAACCCGGTTGCCACGGGCGGAACGTTCCGGAACCCGCCCCTCGCGCCCGCGCCGGTCCGGGCGGCCTGCGCGGGACGGTCGGCGGCCCGGTCGGCAGGGCCGCCGGGACACGCCGGTCAGCGCTCCTCGGGCGGCAGCCAGTACGGATCGCGGACCCGCCGGCCGACGGTGCGCGCCGCCGAGAGCAGCTCGGCCACCGCCCGCCGGTGCCGCGGCCGGCTCATGTCGCGTTCCATCCAGCTGAGAGCGATGCCGATGGTGCGGCCCTGCGGCGCGCCGACCGCAACCGCCGCCGCGCCGATGCCGCGGCCCGCACGGTCGTCGAGCTCGGTCCAGCCGCGCTCGCGCGAGGCGTTCAGCTCGCGCAGCAGCCCGGCGCGGGTCAGCGACACCGCCAGCGGCTTGTGGATCAGCCGCTCGGGCAGCAGCGACAGCAGCTGCTGGGAGTCGAGCCGCATCAGCAGCGCCTTGCCGATCGCGGTGACGAAGG
>JBAXJZ010000199.1:0-7545 GCA_037137595.1 Burkholderiales bacterium
TGGCGATCGCCAACCGGATGGACGCGCAGGCGCGCGGCATGAACGTCGCCATCCGGAACGCCAACGACGGCATCTCGCTGTCGCAGGTGGCCGAGGGCGCGCTCGGCAAGGTCACCGACATGCTGCAGCGGATGCGCGAGCTGGCGGTGCAGGCGGCCAACGCCAGCAACACCACGACGGACCGCACCAGCCTCAACGCCGAGTTCCAGCAGCTCGCGCAGGAGGTGGACCGCACGCTGTCGTCGACCCGCTTCAACGGCCAGGCGATCCTCGCCGGCTCGGCGGGATCGCTGCAGTTCCAGATCGGCGCGAACAACGCCGTGACCGACCAGCTGACGGTGACCACGACCAACATGGCCACCAACACCACGATCACCGCGGTCACGACCGCGTCGACCGCGGTCATCAGCGGCACGAACGCGACCAACGCGAACGCGATGATCACCGCGCTCGACACCGCGCTCGACACCGTCAACAGCGAGCGCGCCACCTACGGCGCGATCCAGAACCGCTTCGAGGCGGTCATCGCGAACCTCGCGATCGCCTCGGAGAACCAGACCGCCGCCCGCAGCCGGATCATGGACGCCGACTTCGCCAAGGAGACCGCGGCGCTCACGCGTGCGCAGATCCTGCAGCAGGCCGGCACCGCGATGCTCGCGCAGGCCAACCAGGTGCCGCAGCAGGTGCTGCAGCTGCTGCGCAACTGACGGCCCGCGCCGCGACGCACCGCCACGCCGCCGGTCGGGCTCCGTTCCCGTCCGGCGGCGTGTCGTTTCCGCAGTCCCCGAAGGAGTAGGCCATGGCATCACCCATCACCGCCAGCAGCTCGATCGACGTCCAGGGGATGGTCTCGAGCCTGATGAAGGTCGAGCGCAAGCCGCTCGACCAGATGCAGGCGGAAGCGTCGAAGATCAGCACCAAGATCTCCGCCTACGGCCAGCTCCAGAGCCAGCTCGCGTCGTTCCGCGACGCCGCCAACACCCTCGCCCAGTTCAGCACCTGGCGCGGCGTGCGGGCGTCGAGCTCGGACAGCACGGCGATCGATGCCACCGCGAGCAGCGGCGCCGCCGCCGGCCAGTACGCGATCTCGGTCCAGCAGCTCGCGCAGGCCCAGACCGTGACCAGCGGGACCTACGCGTCGAGCACCGCCGTGGTGGGCGGTGGCACGCTGACGATCCAGATGGGGTCGCAGCCCTCCGGATCGGGCAGCTTCACCGCCGACGGGACCCGCGCGGCGGTCGCGGTGACGATCCCCGCGGGCTCGACGCTGTCGGCCGTGCGCGACGCGATCAATGCGTCGGGTGCCGGCGTGCGGGCCTCGATCGTCCGGGACGGCGACCAGGTGCGCCTGTTCGTCACCGGCGCGGACAGCGGGGGCAACCAGGCCTTCCGGATGACGGCCACCGACCTCGACGGCTCGACGACCGACGCGACGGGCCTGTCCACGCTCGCCTACGATCCCACCGCGACCGGACCCGGCACCCGGCTGTCGCTGGTCCGCGCCGCCACCGACGCGCAGTACACGCTGAACGGCGTCGCCCTCAGCGCCCGCTCGAACCGGATCTCGGGCGCGATGGACGGGACGGACCTGGTGCTCAAGCGGGTGACCACCGCGGCGGTCCAGGTCGACGTGACGGTGGACACCGATGCGTTGCGCGCCGCCACGCAGAAGTTCGTCGATACCTACAACTCGCTGAACAAGCTGCTGTCGGACCAGACGAAGTACGACGAGGCGACCAAGACCGGCGGGCCGCTGCAGGGCGACCGCACCGCGGTCGGCATGCTCGGCCAGCTCCGCTCGATCGTCCGCGAGACGGTCACCGGCGGCACGCTGACCCGGCTCTCCGACGCGGGCCTCACGCTGCAGCGCGACGGCTCGCTGGCGCTGTCCGCATCCACGTTCAACTCGGCCGCGACCAATCCGCGGCAGCTCGAGGCGCTGTTCTCGGCCTCCGGCGCCAGTTCCACGTCGACCGACCGCGGCCTCGCGCTGCGCGTCCGGGACCTCGCGGACCGCCTGAACGGCAGCGGCGGCACGGTCGACACCGCGACGCAGGCCTGGACCGCGCGCAAGACCGCCAACCAGAAGCGCCAGGACGCGTTCAACCTGCGGATGACCAACGTCGAGCAACGCCTGCTGCGGCAGTACTCGTCGCTCGACTCGCAGCTCGCGGCGGCGCAGCAGAGCAGCGCGGCGCTCACCAACGCGCTCGCGGGGCTGCAGAAGTAGCGCTGTTCCGGCGATCGGCGCCTCAAGCCGTCCGTCAGGGATCCGATAACCCTCATATCGGCCCACCCATCGGATGACAGCCATGTTCGCCACCGCCGCCCAAGCCACCAACGCCTACCGCCGCCTCGCCGTCGAGACCGCCGCCCTCGGGGCCGACGCGCACCAGCTGATCGGTCTGCTGCTCGCCGGCGCGGGCGCGGCGATCGGCCAGGCCCGCGGCGCGCTCGCACGCGGCGACATCGGCGCGAAGGCGATCGCCTCGAACAAGGCGATCCGCCTGGTCGACGAGGGCCTGAAGGTGGCCGTCGACCGCCGCGTCGGCGACCTCGGCGAGCAGCTCTACCAGCTGTGGGACTACTGCGCCCGCCGCCTGCTGCACGCCCACCTGAAGCACGACGACGCGGCCTACCGCGAGGTCGCCGGCCTGATCGCCCAGATCGAGGACGCCTGGACGCAGATCTCCCCGTCGGGCGCCCGCGTCGCGGCGCAGGCCGCATGAGCGCGATCCGAGCCGAGGCCGAGATCGAGCGTCTGATCGGCTTCTACCTGTCGATCGAGCGGGCCAGCCGCGACATGCTCGACGCCGCGCAGGACAGCGACTGGGACCGCGTGGGCGCGATCCAGGAGCACTGCACGCTGCTGATCGACCAGGTCCGCCGGCTGTCCCGCAAGGTCTCGCTGAACCGCCACGATCAGCGCGCCAAGCTGCGGATCATCCGCCAGATCGTCCGCAACGAGGCGCAGATCCGCCGGCTGGCGTATCCGTGGACCGAGCGCTACGAGCACCTGATGCTCGGCCGCGACCTCGACGCGCCGCCCGGCGGGCGGCTGCCCTCCTGAGCCGCGGGCGGCGACGACGGCGATGTCACCGGCCCACCGTATCCCGCCCGACGCGACCGCGTACGCCGACTGGGGCGTCGCGGACCGCGCGGAACGGCTGCGGCTGCTGCGGGCGCTCGCCGACGGCCGCGAGATGGTCACGCTGCACGCCGGCGACGACGACGACTGCTTCGTCGTCTCGCGGGTGATCGGCGTCGACGCGGGATCCGGCACGGTCGACCTGGAGTTCCACACCGACGACGGTCGGCGCGACGCGTTCCGCGCCGCCGGCCGCGCCACGGCGGTCGCGCTGCTCGACCGCGTGACCCTGCGTTTCGAGCTGCTCCGGCCGACCATCGCCGGCGACGGCGAGCGTGGCCGGCTGCGTGCCGCGCTGCCGGAGCGGATGGCGCGCATGCAGCGGCGCGACGCGTTCCGGGTGGCGCCGCCGGCCTCGGCCGTGCCGACGCTGGCGGTGGCGGGACCGTCCGGTTCGCGGTCCGTCCGGGTGCTCGACGTGTCGGCGACCGGCATCGCGTTCGAATGGGAGGGCCCGGAGCCGGCCCCGGCGCCCGGTACGCGCCTGGCCGACTGCCGGCTCGAGCTGCCCGCGAGCGTGCCGATCCGCTGCGGTCTGACGGTGCGCGGCGTGGAGCCGCTCGCCGACCCGTTCGACGATCCGGCACGGCGACCGCTTCGCGTGGGGTGTGCGTTCGAGGGGCTCGAGCCCTCGGCGGCGCGCTCGATCCAGGTGTACGTGAACCTCGCCCAGACCCGCGGACGGCGGGTGCGGCCGCGACTCGCCTGAACGGCGGCCGGCGGCGGGCGCGCCGTCAGATCGACATGTTCATCACGTCGGTATAGGCCGAGACGAGCCGGTTGCGGACGGCGAGCGCGGCCTGGAAGCCGACCTGCGCCTTCTGCATCGCGATCATCGTCTCCTCGAGGCTCACGCCCTCGACCCCCGACTGGAACTTGCGCTGCAGGTCGCCGGAGGCCTTCTGGGCCTCCGAGACCGACTTCAGCGCGTCGCCCAGCGCCGAGGCGAACGACGGTCCGCCGGGCGGGGTCACGGGGCCGGTGCCGCCCGAACCCGGCGCGGCAGGCGCGCCGGCGCGCAACGCGTCCTGCAGCGTCGACAGCATCGCGGGGGTCAGTCGGACATCCATCTCGGCCTCCGGACAGGGGTCGGTGATGCACGGATGATCCGCACGCGCGGGAAACCTTAAGCGCCGAAAAGAGCCGGTGCCCGCCCCGCTTATCGGACTCAAGCCGCGGCGCCGGCCTTCGACAATGGCCCCCGAGCCCGTCACTGGAAGCGCATGGACACCTCGATCGCCACGACTCCGCCCGCCGCGCCCCGGACCGCCTTCGGGGCGCTCCCGATGCGCAACAAGCTGATGCTGGGCGCCGGCGCGGCCGCGCTCGCCGCGGTGATCGCGACCGCGGCGATGTGGGCGCGGCAGCCCGACTACCGGGTGCTGTTCACCAACCTCGGCGACCGCGACGGCGGCGCCGTCGTCGGCGCGCTGTCGCAGATGAACGTGCCCTACAAGTTCTCCGACGTCGGCGGCGTGATCATGGTGCCGGCCGACAAGGTCCACGACGTGCGGCTGCGGCTCGCCTCGCAGGGCCTGCCCAAGGGCGGCACGGTGGGGTTCGAGCTGGTCGAGTCGCAGAAGTTCGGCACCACCCAGTTCCAGGAGCGGCTGAACTACCAGCGCGGCCTCGAGGGCGAGCTCGCCCGCTCGATCATGGCCCTCGCCGCGGTGGCCAGCGCCCGCGTGCACCTCGCGCTGCCGACGCAGAACGGGTTCTTCCGCGAGCAGCAGAAGCCCTCGGCCTCGGTGCTGCTCACCATGCACCCGGGACGCGTGCTCGACCGCGGGCAGATCGCCGGCATCATCCACCTGGTGGCCTCGTCGGTGCCCGAACTCGCGCCGAAGCAGGTCAGCGTGGTCGACCAGAACGGCGCGCTGCTGTCGAACCAGGAAGGCACGGCCGCCGCCGGCCTCGACCCGAACCAGCTTCAATACCTGCGCTCGATGGAGCAGGCGTACATCGCCCGCATCCAGGAGATCGTCGAGCCGATCGTCGGCCGCGGCAACGTGAAGGCGCAGGTCACCGCCGACGTCGACTTCACGCTGCAGGAGTCGTCGGCCGAGCAGTACCGGCCGAACCAGGGCAACGAGCCCGCCGCGGTGCGCAGCATGCAGACCACCGAGTCGCAGGGCGCCTCGGCCGCCGGGTCGCAGGGCGTGCCCGGCGCGATGTCGAACCAGCCGCCGACGCCGCCCACCGCGCCGATCAACGGACCGGGACAGGCCCTGCCGCAGGGGGCCGCGGCCGCCGCGCAGGCCAACCGCGAGACCCGCCGCGAGGCGACGACCAACTACGAGGTCGACAAGACCGTGCGCGTGACCCGCGCGGCCACCGGCAGCATCAAGCGGCTGACCGCGGCGGTGGTGGTCAACCACCGCCGCAGCGTCGATGAGGACGGCAAGGTCACCTGGGCCCCGCTCGACGTGAAGGAGGTCGAGCAGATCCAGTCGCTGATCCGCGAGGCGATCGGCTTCAACAAGGACCGCGGCGACGCGCTGAACGTCGTCAACGCCGCGTTCTCCGCCGAGGAAGCGCCGAAGATCGATCCGGTGCCGCTTTGGAAGGACCCGGACGTGGTCGGCCTCGCGAAGTCGATCGGCGCCCAGGTCGGCCTGGTGCTGCTCGGCCTGATGGCGATCTTCATGGTCATCCGGCCGGCGCTGAAGAAGGCGCCGCCCCCGCCGCAGGGCGCGTCCCGGACCAGCGCCGTCGTCGCCGACGACGTCGCGCTGCCGGCGCCCTCCGGCGGGGCCACGCTTCCCGGCCCCAGCGAGGAGGTGATGCGCCTCGCCCGCGAGAACCCCGCCACCGTGGCCAACGTCGTGCGCGCCTGGGTCAACCCCTGAGCCCGCGCGCGCCCCACCCCAGCGATCCCCGATGGACGACCAAGGACTCGAACGCAGCGCGATCCTGCTGATGACCCTCGGCGAGGAAGCGGCCGCCGAGGTCTTCAAGCACCTCTCGCCCAAGGAGGTGCAGAAGATCGGCGAGATGATGACGCGGCTCAAGACCGTGCCCAAGGACAAGGTCGGGCAGGTGCTCGACCAGTTCCACGCCGAGGCCGCGGCCAACGGCTCGCTGGTGGCCGACACCGACGAGTACGTGAAGGCCGTGCTGCGCAAGGCGCTCGGCGAGGAGAAGGCCGGCCTGCTGATCAACCGGATCCTGCAGGGCAGCGACACCAGCGGCATCGAGAGCCTGAAGTGGATGGACGCCGACTCGGTGGCCGAGCTGGTGCGCAACGAGCACCCGCAGATCATCGCGTCGATCCTCGTGCACCTGGAGCGCGACCACGCCGGCGAGATCCTGTCGAAGCTCACGCCGCGGGTGCGCGCCGACGTCGTGCTGCGCGTGGCCACGCTCGACGGCATCCAGCCGAACGCGCTGCGCGAGCTCAACGAGGTGCTCTCGCGCGTGCTGGCGGGCGCCGACAAGCTGAAGAAGGCCGCGCTCGGCGGTCCGAAGGTCGCCGCGGAGATGCTCAACGGCCTCGGCACCTCGCTCGAGACCGAGGTGCTCGACTCCGTGCGCGAGTCCGACGAGGACCTCGCGCAGTCGATCCAGGACCAGATGTTCACCTTCGACGACGTGATCAAGCTCGACGACCGCGCCGTCCAGACCGTGCTGCGCGAGGTCGCCAACGACGCGCTGGTGATCGCGCTGAAGGGCGCCACCGCCGAGATCCGCGACAAGTTCCTGAGGAACATGTCGTCGCGCGCGGCCGAGGCGCTGCGCGAGGACCTGGAGTCCCGCGGCCCGGTGCGCGTCTCGGACGTCGAGGCGCAGCAGAAGGAGATCCTGAAGACCGTGAGGCGCCTGGCCGATGCGGGCGAGATCGCCATCGGCGGCGGCAGCGAAGATGCCTTCGTCTAGCCGGATCGTCTTCGCCGAGGACCTGGGCGAGGCCTCGCCCTGGTCGCCCGGGCCCCTGAGCGGCGATCGCCGCTCGGGCTTCGAGCGCCGCGCCGCGATCGACCGGCGCACCGAGGCGCCCGCCGCGCCCACCTACGAGGACGGGCTGCGCGACGGCTACGCGCGCGGCCTCGAGGAGGCGCGCCTGCGGCTCGACGCCGAACGCCGCGCCGAGGTCGAGGCCGCGGCGCGCCGCCTGGACGGCATCGCCGCCGGCTTCGTCGACGGCCTCGCCGAGGTCCAGCGGACGGCGGCCGGCGACCTGACCGCGCTCGCCGTCGAGATCGCGCGCAGCGCGTTCGGCGCCGCGCTTCGGGTCCGCGACGACGCGGTGGAGCCGGCGGTGCGCGCCGCGCTCGAGGCGGTCGTCGGCGACCACGCGCGGCCGGTGCTGCGCGTGCATCCCGACGACGCCGCCTGGGTGGGCGAACAGCTCGGCCCGATGCTCGAGGCCCGCGGCGCGCGGCTGGTGCCCGACGCGT
>JBAXJZ010000200.1:0-7532 GCA_037137595.1 Burkholderiales bacterium
CGCCGGCATGTTCGGGCCGCCGCTGCCCGCCGCGTCGCCGCCGGCCCTTTGCGTCGCGTTCGCGGCCGAGCACGGGTTCTGCGCCGCGTTCGACGATCCGGTCCTGACCGAAGCGGCGCGGCTCGCCGCGTCGGGTGCGCGGATCGGGCTGGCCGGGCGGCGCGGGGCAAGGCGCGCGCGCGAAGCGGGGCTCGAGGCCGGCATGCGGCTGGGCATGGCCGCGCCGAACAACCTCGCGTGGCTGCGGCTGCGCCACCCGGCCTCGGTGGCCGCGCGGCTGGTGCTGACCGGCGATCGCGTGGGCGCCGCCGAGCTGCTGCGGCTCGGCGTGGTGACCGAGGTCGTCGAGCCGGACCGTGTCGTCCCCCGCTGCCTCGAGCGCGCCGCCGAGATCGCCACCTACCCCGCCGAGGGCGTGCGCGCGATCAAGGCCGCGCTGCGCGCGGCCTACGCCGGCACGACGCCCGAGGCCTGGTTCGAGTCCTTCGTCCCCGCGCGCGTCGGTCTCGACCGGCTGCGCACCTGATCCGGAACGCCCGATGACCGTCACCGACACCGCCGTCGAACGCCGCGCGCGGCTGCCCGCCGCCGAGCTCGACGCGCTCTGCGCACGCGTACGCGCCTTCATCGACGAGGTCGCGATCCCCCGCGAGGACTGGTCGCGCGGCCACGACGTCGCCTGGCTCGACGCGATCACCCGCGAACTGCGCGCCGAGGCCCGCCGCCGCGGCCTGCTCGCGCCGCAGCTGCCCGTAGAGGCCGGCGGCCTGGGCCTGTGCTGGCAGGACTGCGCCCGCGTCTTCGAGGAATGCGGCCGCAGCGTGCTGGGCGCGGGCGCGCTCGGCTGCCAGGCGCCCGACCAGCCGAACATCGACACGCTGATGAAGCTCGCCGCGCCCTCGCAGCGCGAGCGCTGGCTCGCGCCGCTGATGGCGGGCGAGATCCGCTCGGCCTTCGCGATGACCGAGCCCGCGCCCGGCGTCGGCTCCGACCCGCGGATGCTGTCCACGCGCGCACGTCGCGACGGCGACGGCTGGGTGCTCGACGGTCACAAGTGGTTCGCCTCGGGCGCGCTCGGCGCCGCCTTCGCGATCGTGGTCGCGCGCGCCGAGGAAGGCGCGAGCTGGTTCATCGTCGACACCGCGAATCCGGGCTGGCGTTTCGTCCGCGACATCCCGTCGATCGACAGCTTCGCGCCCGGCGGTCACGGCGAGGTCCGACTCGAGCACTGCCGGCTGCCCGCCGACGCGCTGATCGGCGAGGCCGGTCGCGGCTTCGACTACGCGCAGCTGCGGCTCGAGGGCGCGCGGCTCTTCCACTGCATGCGCGGCATCGGCCTGGCGTCGCGGTCCATCGAGCTGGCCACCGAGTACGCCGCGAAGCGCGACTCCTTCGGCGCGCGGCTCTCCGAGCACCAGCAGATCCAGGCGATGGTGGCCGACTCGCACATCGACCTGTACGCGTCGCGGCTGATGACCGCCGACGTCGCGCGCCGGCTCGACGAGGGGGAATCGATCCGCCACCATTCGTCGATGGCCAAGGTCTTCGTGTCCGAAGCGCTGAACCGCGTGGCCGACCGCGCCTGCCAGATGACCGGCGCGCTGGGCATGTGCACCGACCACCCGATCGCGATGATCGCGCAGCGGCTGCGCCCGTTCCGCATCTACGACGGCGCCTCCGAGGTCCACCGGGCGGCGATCGGCAAGCGGGTGTTCCAGCGCGGGAGCCGGGCATGAGCGGGGCCGCGGGCGCGTTCGAGGCGTTCCGCGCCGAGGTCCGGGCGTTCGTCCGCGAGGCGCTGCCGGAGGTCGTCCGCGAGAAGGTGCGGCTGGGCATCGAGCCCTCGAAGGCCGAAGTCCGCATCTGGGAGGCCGCGCTGCGCGACCGCGGCTGGCTCGTGCCGCACTGGCCGCTCGAATGGGGCGGCACCGGCTGGAGCCCGGCGCAGCGCGCGGTGTTCCAGGAGGAACTCGTCGCCGCGCACGCGCCCGAATACGGCGGTCTCACCTACGAGATGATCGGTCCGGTGCTGATCCGCTTCGGCGACGACGCGCAGAAGCGGCACTTCCTGCCGAGGATGGTGTCGCTCGAGCACGTCTGGTGCCAGGGCTACTCCGAGCCCGAGGCCGGCTCCGACCTCGCGTCGCTGAAGACCCGCGCGGTCCGCGACGGCGACCACTACGTGGTCGACGGCTCGAAGATCTGGACCTCGTCGGCGCAGCACGCGAACTGGATCTTCTGCCTCGTCCGCACCGACACCGAGGCGCGCCCGCAGGAGGGCATCAGCTTCCTGCTGATCGACATGGCCACGCCCGGCGTGTCCCTGCGCCCGATCGTGGGTATCCATGGCTGGCACCTGTTCAACCAGGTGTTCCTCGACGGCGTACGCGTGCCCGTGCAGAACCGCGTGGGCGCCGAGCACCAGGGCTGGACGATCGCGAAGTCGCTGCTGGAGTTCGAGCGGCTGAACCTCGCACGCGTCGCCGAGAACCGGCGCCGGCTCGCCAAGGTCCGCGCGATCGGCGAGAGCGTGCGCGAGGCCGGCGTGCCGCTCCGCGAGCGTCCGTGGTTCCGCACGCGCTTCGCGCAGCTCGAGGTGCGCCTCGAGACGCTCGCCGCCACCGTGATGCGCTTCCGGCTGCAGGCCGAGGCGGGTCGTCGGCTCGGGCCGGAGACCGGGATGCTCAAGCTCACCGGCAGCCGGCTGATCCAGGACATCGAGACCCTCGCGGTCGACGCGCTCGGCCCGCAGACCCTGCCCTTCGACGAACGCGCGCTGCACGAGCTGCCGGACCCGGACGCGCCGCCGCTCGTCGAGCGACACCCTTACGCGCCGGCGGCCTCGTCACGGCGGCTGGTGACGCGCGGCTACACGATCGCCGGCGGCAGCAGCGAGATCCAGCACGAGCTGCTGGCCAAGCAGGTCCTGGGACTCTGAACGATGGACACGACGACCCTCACCGACGCGCGCGACTCCGAGGAGCGCGCGATGCTGCGCGAGGCCGCCGCCCGCTACGTCGAGCGGGACTACCCGGCCGACGCGCGCCGCGCGGCGATGGCGACCCCCGACGGCTTCTCGCGCGAGCGCTGGGGCGCGTTCGCGGAGATGGGCTGGCTCGCGCTCGGGCTGCCCGCGGACTGCGGCGGCCTGGGCGACGCCGGCGACGCCGAGGGGGTCGCGCACGCGCTGGGCCGCGTCGCGGCGGTCGAGCCCTGGCTCGCGAACGTGGGGCTCGCGGCGCCTGCGATCGCATGGCTGCACCGTCGCGGCGGCGGGGTGACCGACGCGGTCCGCGCGCACCGCGCCGGGCTGCTGGGCGCCCTCGCCGAGGGTCGCACCTGCCTCGCCCTGGCCTGCTGGGAACCGCAGGGCCGCCACGATGCGTTCGACGTCGCCACCCGCGCGATGCGGGACGGCCAGGACTGGATCCTCGACGGCACGAAGACGCTGGTGCTCGGCGGCGGGGCGGCCGACGTGCTGCTGGTGCTCGCGCGCGAGTCGGGCGAGCCGCGCGCGACCGACGGACTCGCGCTCTTCGCCGTGCCTGCCGACGCACCCGGCCTCTCGCGGCGCACGCTGCCCACCTACGACGGCCGGCAGGCCGCGGACCTTCGGCTCGAGGGCGTCCGCGTGCCGCCCGCCGCCCGCCTGGACGCCGACGGCGACGCGTGGGCCGCGGTCGAGCACGCGCTCGACACCGCGACCGCGCTCGGCTGCGCCGAGGCCGTGGGCACGATGGCGGCGGTGATCGACGCGACCCGCGGCTACCTGCAGCAGCGCCGTCAGTTCGGCCGGCCGCTGGCGGCCAACCAGGTGCTGCGGCACCGGCTGGTCGACCTGTGGGCCGCGATGGAGCAGTCGCGTGCGATCGCCGGCGCGGCCATCGAGCGGCTCGACGACGCGCCCGCCGCGCGGCGCCGCGCGGTATCGCTGGCGAAGGCCTTCGTGGGCCCCGCCGCCCGCGCCTGCGGCGAGGACGGCATCCAGCTGCACGGTGCGATCGGCATGACCGACGAGCTGCCGTTCGGGCAGCTCGCCAAGCGGCTGATCGGCTTCGCGAACCTGCTGGGCGACGAGGCCTGGCACCTGGAGCGGCTGGCCGGCCGCCCGTCGCCCCGCGGCGCGGGCCCGGCGCGTTGACTCGACCGTCCAGCCGTCCGGGAGCCACCGATGCCCGTCACCGTCCTCGATCCCGCGCACCGGGAGCTCTCGCCCGGCTTCGCCGTGCGTCGTGCGCTGCCGGCCGCCCACCGCCGCAGCGTCGGCCCCTTCGTGTTCTTCGACCACTTCGGTCCGGTGACGCTCGCGCGCGCCGAGGACGCGGACGTGCGGCCGCATCCACACATCGGCCTGGCGACCGTGACCTGGCTGTTCGACGGCGAGATCCTGCACCGCGACAGCCTGGGCAGCGTGCAGTCGATCCGCCCGGGCGAGGTCAACTGGATGGTCGCCGGCCGCGGCATCGTGCATTCCGAGCGCGCACCCGCGGCCAGGCGCGGCGGGCCGTCGCGCTCGCACGGACTGCAGGTCTGGGTCGCGCTGCCGCGCGGGCGCGAGGACGACGCGCCGTCCTTCGCCCACGTGCCCGCGGCCGAGGTGCCGCGCCACGAGGCCGACCGTGCGCGGCTGGCGATCGTGGCGGGCGACGCCTGGGGCCTGCGCTCGCCGGTCCCGGTGGCGAGCCGGACGCTGTACGCGGTGGGCACGCTCGCCGCGGGCGCGTCGCTCGCGCTGCCCGACGATCACGTCGAGCGCGCGGTCTACGTCGTCGAGGGCGCGGTCGAGCTCGACGGCACGGTCGTCGAGGCCGGCCGGCTGGCGACGGTCGAGCCCGGCGACGCCGCCGTCGTGACGGCGCGCGCGGACGCGCGGATCGCCGTATTCGGCGGCGATCCGCTCGACGGTCCGCGCTTCGTCTGGTGGAATTTCGTCTCGAGCGACCGCGAGCGGATCGAGGCGGCGAAGGCGCGCTGGCAGGCCGATGCATTCCCGCGGATCGACGGCGAGACCGAGCGGATCCCGCTGCCCGATTGAGCCGGGACCGCCACAGGGAGGAGACCATGACGAGCGAGACGACGACGCGTTCCGAGAGCGACGCGAGGGCTGCCACCGGCGCCGCGGCGCCGCACGACGCGGGCGACGACGACACCGCCCGCGCGATGCGCGACTACCTGCGCGACGGCGAGCGGCGCGCGTTCGAACTCGGCAACCGCGGCCCCGTGCGCCGCACCGCGGACGGCCGCATCCATCCCGAGATCCTCGAGGCGTACCGGCGTGTCGGCTTCTACGTGTTCGAGGGCGTGCTGGGCCGCGACGAACTCGCCGACATCGAGACCGACCTGCGCGAGAACGTGCTGGAGCGGCTGCCGGTGCGGCGCGACGCGACGGTCGACGTGCACGGCCGGCCGGCGATCGGCGTGGGCCATGCGGCGCCGACCCTCTTCTGGTCGAAGCCGCTCGCCGATCCGTTCGGCGGCACCGCGCTCGCCAACGGCCGCCACCCGGTGAAGATGCACGAGCCGCGGGCCGCGGCCGACGCCCCCGAGGAGATCGTCTACCTGATCCTCGGCTCGCTGCAGTTCTCCGAGGCGCACCTGCGCGTCTACGGCCATCCCGACCTCCTCGCGGTCGCGGCGGCGGTCAACGGCGACGACTTCGTCCCCTTCAACGAGGCACTGTTCATCAAGGCGCCGGGGCTGGGCGCATCGGTGGCCTGGCACCGTGACGGCGTGACCCACTGGGACGCGCCCGACTGGGACGAGGGCACCCACGGCTTCAACTTCATGGCGCAGGTCTACGGCTGCACGCCGGCCAACGGGGTCTGGGTCGTGCCCGGCTCGCACGCGCTCAATCGGGTCGACATCAAGGCGATGTGCGCGGCCGCCGGCTCGGACCGGCTGCCCGATGCGGTCCCGATCGTCTGCGCGCCGGGCGACGTCGCGATCACCAACCGGCAGGCGGTCCACGGCTCGTTCGCGAACACCAGCGCCGACTGGCGGATCACGCTGAACCTCGGCTTCCACCGCCGGCGCTCGGTGCTGGGCGTGGCGGGCGGCGGCCTCCACGCGGCGCCCGCGGTGTTCGACGAGGCGAGGATCCGCGAACGGGCGCGCGTGATCGGCTACGGCATCGACGCGCGGCGGCAGCGCTATCCGCACGAGACGCCCTTCGTCTACCGGCCGCACGCCGAGGCCGGCCTGAGCTACTGCTGGGACGACGCAGCCCGGGCCACGATGAGGGACTACAACCGGCTCGACCTCAGCATCTGACGGGCCGACCGACGGCCTCGGGCGTCAGGCCGAACTCCGCAGGCTGCGCGGCAGGCTCCGCTGGGAAGGCGATCGAGGTGCTGCAGGGGTTCGCCAGCAACCGCGACGTCGATCCGTTCGAGCGGCACCTGGGGCCGCGGGTGCTGCACTGAGGCGGGCCCGAGCCGCGTCCTCCGGCCGGCGCGAGCCGGCCCGCGCCGCCGCGACTCAGCGAGGCCTGCGCCGCTCCAGCGTGGTCTTCTCGAGCAGCGCGAAGATGCGTTCGAACGAGCGGTCGAGGTAGGCGGGGAAGGAGGACATCTCAGCGCGTCTCTGAAAAGGAGGCGCGATCATGCCCGATGCCGGCCAACCCCGACCCGCGCCGGGTCATTGACCGGCGCGTCACCGCATCCAGGGCGCCACGCCGGACGACAGCCGCCTGCGCACCCGCTCGAGCGACGCGTCGTCCACCCGCCCTTCGGCGTGCAGCGCGTGCACCGCGGCGTGCGCGACCGCCGCGGCGTCGACCTCGAAGAACGCGCGCAGCTCGGCGCGGGTGTCGCTCCGACCGAAGCCGTCGGTGCCCAGCACCACGTAGCGGCGCTCGCGCGGCACGAACGCGCGGATCGCCTCGGGCACCGCGCGGACCCAGTCGCTGACCGCGACCACCGGCGCGTCCGAGCCGGCGAGCATCGCGGTCGCGTGCGGCACGCGCGACGCGCCGTCGAGCCGCGCCGCGCGCTCGCAGGCGAGCCCGTCGCGCGCGAGCTCGCTCCAGCTGGTCGCGCTCATCACCTCGGCGGCGATGCCGTGCTCGGCGGCCAGCAGGTCGGCCGCGGCGAAGGCCTCGAAGAGCAGCGAGCCGCTGCCGACCAGCGTGACCCGGGGCGCGTCCGCCGGCAGCACCGCCGGCGCCGGTCGCGCGAGGTAGAGCCCGCGCAGCAGGTCCTCCTCCGCGCCCTCGGGCAGCGAGGGCTGCGGCAGGTTCTCGTTGCCCACCGTCACGTAGTGGAAGACGTCGCGCTGCTCGACCAGCATCTCCTGCATGCCGTGGCCGACGATCACCGCGAGCTCGCCGGCGGTGGCCGGGTCCCAGGCACGGCAGTTCGGGATCGTGGCGGCGACCAGGTGCGAGCTGCCGTCCTGGTGCTGCAGGCCCTCGCCGCCGAGCGTGGTGCGGCCCGCGGTCGCGCCGATCAGGAAGCCGCGCGCACGCTGGTCGGCCGCCGCCCAGATCTGGTCGCCCACGCGCTGGAAGCCGAACATCGAGTAGTAGATGTAGA
>JBAXJZ010000201.1:0-7526 GCA_037137595.1 Burkholderiales bacterium
CGACCCGCATCGCCTCGACCCGCATCGCCCCGGCCTGCGTCGCCTCGGCCCGCATCGCCTCGGCCGTCGCCGCGCCCGCCCTCGGCGCCGCGACCCGCGTCGCCGCGGCCACCGTCGCGCCGCGCGGCGTTCTGCTGGCCGCGCCGGCGCTGCTCGCGGACCAGGTCGTCGTAGAAGATGAACTCGTCGCAGTTGGCGGTCAGCAGGTCGGAGGTGGAGCCCTTCACGCCCACGCCGATCACCGTCTTCGCGTTCTCGCGCAGCTTGGAGACCAGCGGCGAGAAGTCGGAGTCGCCGCTGATGATCACGAAGGTGTCGACGTGGCCCTTCGTGTAGCAGAGGTCGAGCGCGTCGACGACCATCCGGATGTCGGCCGAGTTCTTGCCCGACTGCCGCACGTGCGGGATCTCGATCAGCTCGAAGGAGGCCTCGTGCATCTCGGCCTTGAACTCGCGGTAGCGGTTCCAGTCGCAGTAGGCCTTCTTCACGACGATGCTGCCCTTCAGCAGCAGGCGTTCGAGCACCTTGCGGATGTCGAACTTCTCGTACTTCGCGTCGCGGACGCCGAGCGCGACGTTCTCGAAGTCGCAGAAGACCGCCATGCTCGGGGTGTCGTCTCTGGCCATGGAGGCCCTCCGGGAGTGCCGGCGCGGCCCGGGACGGACCGCGCGCAGGGCGCCATTATGGTCCCGGCGCTCCGGCCCTCTCGAAGAACGCGCGGCACAGCGCCTCGCTGCGCGCGTCGGCGGGGAAGAAGTGCTCGACGCGGATGCCCGCGGCGAGCACGTCCTGCGCGGTGCCGAAGGTGGTGATGGTGGTGAACAGGTCGATGCGCTCGCCGTCGACCAGGAAGCGGGTCTCGAGCACCGGCGACAGCGTGGCGCCGCGCTCGGCGGCCGCCGGATCGGGCGGCGGCACCCAGGGCTGCACCTCACCCACCAGCTCGGCCAGCTCGGGGTGGGACCAGGTCTCCTGGCGAAGCCGCGCGAACACCTGCGGGCCGACCGTGCCCCAGTTCGCGATCGCGCGCGACAGGCCGCGCGGGTGGAAGGTCAGGTGCATCACGTTCGGCACCGGGCCGCGGCCACGCTCGGCGATCAGCCCCGGCACGTCGACCAGCACCGACAGCAGCCGCTGCGCGGCGCGGTTGATCTGCAGCACGTCCCAGTTCGCGTCCACGGCCACCGCCGGGAACGGATCGTGGTGGTCGAGCAGCCGCGCGATCGCGTGGCGCACCGCGCCCATGTCGGTGTCGTCGATCGAGCGGCGGCCGTACATCGGCGCGAAGCCCGCCAGCCGCAGCAGCTCGTTGCGCTCGGCGAGCGGCACGTCGAGCACGCCGGCCGCGCGCAGCACCAGCTCGCGGCTGGGGTAGGAGCGGCCCGACTCGACGTAGCTCGCGTGCCGCTGCGAGATGCCGCAGGCCTCGGCGAACGCGGCCTGGGTGAGGCCGCGTCGCATGCGCCAGCGGCGCAGCGCGCCGCCGACGCCGGCGGTGGCCGCGTCCATCAGCGCGTGCCGGCGACGAGGCCGGACTCGCGGGCCGCGCGGCGCTCGCGCAGCGCGCCGACCAGCAGGTAGCCCAGCGGGCCGAAGGAGCCGAACAGCAGCGTGGCGACGAGCCACGGCCAGACGACGCGGCCCCGGCGGCGCGCGTCGGCGACCATCCAGATCATCACCAGCGTGAGCGCGATGACCAGGTCGACGAGCACCTGCAGCCCGCCGGCGCTCTCGAAGTGCGGCATCAGGATGCCGAGGTAGCCGACGTCGAGGACCGCGACGGCGGTCAGCGCGCCGAAGGCGACGAGGACGAGGACCAGCAGCGGGATCTTCACGACGGTCTCCGGGTGGGGTGGGAACGGACCGATTCTGGTCGTCCCCCCGGAGGGCCGGCAATGACCTGCGAGGTCATGGAGGCCCGCCGACCGTCGCGGTGCGTCGCGGGCGGCTGGCCCGAGATGGGCCGGGGAACCGTCGCCCCGCGGCCCGTCAGCGGTCGCCGAGCATCGCGTCGACGCGCTTGAACACCTTGCGCGCGTGGGCGAGCAGCTCGCCCTCGGTCGGGTGGTCGAGGGTCTCGACGCCGACGATCCGCCCGGCCAGCGCGGCATGCTTCTTCGCGACGTGGTCGCGGAAGCCGACCTTGGCGGTGCCCGGGCCGGTCACCAGGACCTCCCGCGCGTCGTCGAGCGCGGCGACGATCTGGTCGAAGAAGGCGGCGTCGTCGGCCGGGTGGCCCGCACCGTTCGAGCCGGCCCGGTGGTGGACCTGGCGGTGGCCGCCCTTGTGATGGACGTTGACGACGTGCTTCTCGTCGACGGAGAAGTCGACCACCTTGGCTTCGCGGTGGTCGAGCCAGACGACGGCGTGGACGTGGGACATGTGGAGTCTCTGTGGTCGGGAAGGGGTATCGGGAGGAGGAGAGGCGCTGCCGGAGGAGACACCCGTGCGGCGCGGGGCAGGCTCTGACGGCCCGCTAGGTGGAGGTCCGATGCAGGCCCGTGGCGCGCTCGCGGCGCTCCTGGCAGGCGACGCACCGCACCGCGAAGGGTTGGGCCGCGAGCCGCGCGGCCGGGATGGCGTCGCCGCAGTCGGCGCAGGTGCCGTAGTCGCCCGAGTCGAGGCGGGCCAGCGCGATGCGGCCGGCCTGGTATTCCTCGACGTCGCGGCGCGCGTCGGCGAAGTCGGCGGTCGCGGTCTCGTCGGCGACGGACAGGTCGCCGGAGTCGGCGTTGCGGTCGAGGCCCTCGTTGACGAGCGCGGCGTCACCGAGCTTGTCGGTGATCTCGCCGCGCAGCGCGTCGAGCCTGCGCTCGATCGAGCGGCGGATGCGGGCGGTGTCCAGCGGGTCCATGACCATCGTCTCCTCGGCTGCGTGATGCGTGACCATCGTAGGGCGCACCGCCGGAGCCGATGTTGATCGAGGTCAAGGGCGGGCGGGCCGTCGCCGGACCCGCCCGCCCGGGACGGCGGGCGCGCGGCCCGCGCGTCCCGACGGTTCAGGCCGTGCGGCCGGACTTCTCGAGCGGACAGGTGCTGTAGCCGAACAGCGTGTAGGCCCCGCAGAAGCGGAACACGCCGGTCGCGAGCACGATGCCCCCGACGATCCATCCCCACAGGCCGACCGTGCCGGTCGCCGCGAGCGCGACCAGGACCAGACCGACGACGATGCGCAGCACGCGGTCGATGCCGCCGACGTTCGCTTTCATGGCTTGCCTCCTTGACGTGGTGCCATGGCGGCATTCCACCGCCGTGCGCGCCGGGCGTCTGTGACCGGGGTTACACGGGCCGGGCAGGCCATTACCGTGCCCGGCCCGCGGCGACGCCCGGCCGGTTCTGCTACCGTCGCCGCTTCCCCGACCCGACCGCGACGAGCCCATGAGCGCCGTGCCCCCGACGAAGGAGATCCGCGCCGCGGATCTCACCGCCAACGAGATGTACCTGCTGCTGCGCGACGCGATCGTGCCGCGCCCGATCGCCTGGGTGTCGACGATCGACACGCAGGGCCGCAGCAACGTCGCGCCCTACTCGTTCTTCAACGTCTGCTCGCCGAACCCGCCGATCGTGGGCTTCTCGGTGGGCGGCGCCGGCCGCGACGAGCGCGGGCAACCGAAGCCGAAGGACACGCTGGTCAACATCCGCGCCAACGGCGAGATGGTGGTCAACATCGTCCCCGAGTCGCTGATGCTGCCGATGGTCGAGACCTCGACCGGGCTGCCGCACGGCGAGAGCGAGTTCGCGTTCGCGAACCTGCCCGAGGCGCCGTCGACGACGGTGAAGCCGCCGCGCGTGGCCGGCGCGCCGGTGGCCTACGAGTGCACGGTGCACTCGATCCTCGAGCTCGGCGGCAGCTGGTGGGTGATGGGGCTGGTGCGGCACGTGCACGTCGACGAGCGCGTCTACCTCGGCGAGGTGAAGGGGCTGCGGCATCGGATCGATCCGCTGCGCGTCACCGAGATGCGGCCGGTGGGCCGGCTCGGCCGGGCGCTCTACGCGCGGATCCGCGACGAGGAGACGATCCTGCGCCGCGACGGGCCGAACGACTGAGGATCGCGCGATGGACGGAGAACGACGGATTGCGCTGGTGACCGGCGCGGCGAAGGGGATCGGCGAGGCGATCGCGGCGCAGCTCGGCCGCGACGGCTTCCACGTCGTGGTCTCCGACCTCGCCGCCGACGAGGCCGAGGCCACCGCGGCGCGGCTGCGTGCCGACGGGCTGCAGGCGTCGGCGCTCGCGCTCGACGTGGGCGACGCCGGCTCGGTGGCCGCGGCCTTCGACCGGCTCGCCGCCGAGCACGGCCGCTGCGACGTGCTGGTCAACAACGCGGGCATCGCGAAGACCTTCCCGTTCCTCGACTTCCCGCTCGAGAACTTCGAGGCGACGATGCGCGTGAACGTCACCGGCGTGCTGATGTGCTCGCAGCGCGCGGCGCGGATGATGGTCGCGCGCCGCTGGGGGCGGATCGTGAACCTCGCGTCGGTGGCGGGGATGCGCGCGGTGGGCACCGGGCGGACCGCCTACGGCACCTCGAAGGCCGCGGTGATCGGGCTCACGCGGCAGATGGCGGTGGAGCTCGCCGAGCACGGCGTGACGGCGAACGCGATCGCACCCGGGCCGGTGGACACGCCGATGACGAAGGTGCTGCACTCGGCCGCGTTCCGCGGCGCGTACACCGCGGCGATCCCGTCGGGGCGCTACGGGCTGCCGGAGGAGATCGCGGCGGTGGCCTCGTTCCTCGCGTCGGAGGGCGCGGCCTACGTCACCGGGGCGACGCTGCCGGTGGACGGCGGGTTCATGGCGTCGGGGGCGCGGGGCTGAACGGCGTACGGCCGTGCGGCGCGGCCTCAGTCGGTGGACGGATCGCCGCCGTCAGCGAGCGCGCGCAGCGGCTGCGCGTCGAGGATCGTCACCCGCTCGCGGCCGAGCGCGATCCAGCCGCGCTGCTCGAAGCGCTTGAGCAGCCGCGAGACGATCTCGCGGACCGTGCCGAGCTCGTCGGCGAGCTGCTGGTGGGTGACGTGCAGCTCGCGGCCGCGGCCGAGCAGCGCGCCCGCGAGCCGCTGGTCGACGCGGCGGAAGGCCACCGCCTCGGCCAGGCCCATCAGGTCGGCGAGCCGCTCGCCGAACACGCCGAACACGTAGCGGCGGAAGCCCGGGCGGTCCATCCAGCGCATGAAGGTCTCGGGCGGCGCGGGCCACAGCCGCGAGGGCTCGGCCGCGACCGCGTGCGCGGCCTGCAGCGTGGACGAGAAGGCGCAGCTCGTCGACAGCAGGCAGACCTCGCCGGGGCCGACGCGGTAGAGCTCGATCGAGCGGCCCTCGGGCGTGCCGCGCGCGACGCGGATCGCGCCCTCGAGCACGAAGGGGAATGCGCGGCAGGGGTCGCCCTCGCGGAACAGCACGGCGCCGCGCGGCACCTCGACGACGGGCGTGGCGGCGAGCGCGGCGTCGAGCTCGGCGGGCGGGACCTCGGCGAGCGCGGGGTAGGCGGCGAGCAGGGCCGCGCGCGCGCTCGTCGTCATGCGCTCAGCGCCGCTGCTCGAAGAAGCGCGCCGCGATCGCGAGTGCGGCGTCGACGTCGGCGCGGTTCACGTCGAGGTGGGTGACCCAGCGCTGCACCAGCCCCTGGCCGTAGCGGCCGGTGGAGCCGGTGGTGCGCACGCCGTGCTCGGCGAGGAAGGCGGCGAAGGGCTGCGCGATCGCGTCGTCGACCTTCACGAACACGATGTTGGTGTGCGGCATCTCGCACGACAGCAGGCCGCCGTGCCGTGCGCCGAGCGCGGCGAGGCCCTCGGCGAGCGCGCGCGCGTTGTCGTGGTCCTCGGCCATCCGGTCGATGTGGTGCTCGAGCGCGTGCTGCGCGGCCGCGGCGAGCAGGCCCGCCTGGCGCATGCCGCCGCCCAGCATCTTGCGCCAGCGGCGCGCGCGGCCGACGAAGGCCTTCGAGCCGAGCAGCAGCGAGCCCACCGGCGCACCCAGGCCCTTCGACAGGCAGACCGACGCGGAATCGAAGTTGGAGCAGATCTCGCGGGCGACCGCGCGCGGATCGCTGCTCGTGCCGCCCTGCGTGTCGCCGTCGCGCACGCCGGCCGCGCGGCGGCGCGCGACCTCGACCGCGGCGTTGAAGAGGCGCGCGCCGTCGAGGTGGGCGACGAGGCCGCGCCGCGTGGTGAGCTCGCGCACGCCGCGCAGGTAGTCCATCGGCAGCACGCGGCCGCCGGTGGTGTTCTCCATGCCCACCAGCCGCGTCTTCGCGAAGTGTGCGTCGTCGGGCTTGATCGCGGCCTCGATCGCCTCGAGCGGGATCGTGCCGTCGGGCGCGTGGTCGAGCGGCTGCGGCTGGATCGAGCCCAGCACCGCCATGCCGCCGCCCTCCCAGCGGTAGGTGTGCCAGAGCTGGCCGACGATCGCCTCGTCGCCGCGCTCGCAGTGCGACATCAGGCCCATCAGGTTGGTCTGCGTGCCGGAGGCGGCGAAGACCGCGGCCTCGAAGCCGAGCATCCCGGCGGCGTGTGCCTCGAGGCGGTTGATCGACGGGTCGTCGTGGAAGACGTCGTCGCCGACCTCGGCGGCGGCGATGGCCGCGCGCATCGCGGCGGTGGGCTTCGTGACGGTGTCGCTGCGGAAATCGGGCATGGCGGTCTGCGGGGACGGGTCAGGAGGCCGGGGCCTCGGGGGCGAGCCGCTCGGCGAGGTCGATCGCGGCGAGCAGGCTGCGGTGGTCGGCCACGCCGCGACCGGCGAGGTCGAAGGCGGTGCCGTGGTCGACGCTGGTCCGCACGAACGGCAGGCCGACGGTGACGTTCACGCCGGTGTCGATCCCGAGGTACTTCACCGGGATCAGGCCCTGGTCGTGGTACATGGCGACGACGACGTCGAAGTCGCGGAAGTGGCGGGCGCGCATGAACACGGTGTCGCCGGGCCACGGGCCGCTCGCGTCGATGCCCGCCGCGCGCGCGTCGGCGATCGCGGGCGCGATGCGCTCGATCTCCTCGCGGCCCATCAGGCCGCCCTCGCCGGCGTGCGGGTTCAGGCCGGCGACCGCGATCCGCGGCCGCTCGACGCCCATGCGGCGCAGGCCGTCGTGCGCGATCGCGATGGTGTCGCGCACCGCCTCGCGGGTGACGCGCTCGATCGCCTCGCGCAGCGGCACGTGGATGGTGACGAGGACCGTGCGCAGCTCGTCGTTGGCCAGCATCATCCGCACGTCGGCGCCGCCCGCGGCCTCGGCGAGGATCTCGGTGTGGCCGGGGTGGCGCACGCCGGCCGCGGCGATCGCCTCCTTGTGGATCGGCGCGGTGACCACGGCGCGCACGCGGTGCGCGGTGGCGTCGGCCGCGGCGCGCAGGATCGCGGCGTGGGCCGAGGCGCCGGCGCGTGCGTCGACGCGGCCCGCGGGCAGGTCCGCGGGCAGGTCGGAGCAGGGGACGACGGCGAGGACGCGCGGGCCGAGTCCGGCGGCCGCGGCGGGATCGTCGATCGCGACGACCTCGCCAAAGCCGACGAAGAAGCTGACGAGCGAGTC
>JBAXJZ010000202.1:0-7525 GCA_037137595.1 Burkholderiales bacterium
GACACCAAGGCCGCCGACACCAACAAGGCTCCCGATGCGAAGACGGCCGACACCAAGGCCGCCGACGCGAAGCCTGCGGCGAAGGCCGAGCCTGCCCGCAAGGACGCCGCTGCGAAGGACGAGATCGCACAGCTCGCCGAGTCCGCGCAGGCCCGCGCTGCGGCCGCGGCCGCGACCAAGGCGGGCGAGCCGCGTTACCTGCTGCAGGTCGGCGCCTACGCGGGCCAGGCCGGCGCCGACGCCGCGGTCGAGCGTGTCGGTGCGCTCGGCCTCAGGGCCTTCACCGAGAAGATCAAGACCGACGCCGGCGACCGCATCCGCGTCCGCGTCGGACCGTTCCCGTCGCGGGACGCCGCCGACCAGGCGCGCGCGAAGCTGCAGGCCGCCGGCGTGCAGGCAGCGCTGATCGCGCCACCCTCCACCCCGTCGCGGTGACGGTGGCGGGCCCCGACGATGCTCGACGCGGTCACCGGCTGGGATTGGTTCATCCTCGGGGTCGTCGTGCTGTCGGTGGGGTTCGGCCTGATCCGCGGTCTGGTGCGCACGGTGTTCGCGCTCGCCGCCTGGGGCGTGGGCGTGCTCGGCGTGCCGCTGCTGTCGCCGGAGCTGGTGCGGCTGCTGCCCGAGTCGGTACCGCGCCCCGTGATCTACGCGCTCGTGTTCCTGATGCTCTTCGTCGCGGTCCGCATGCTCGGTTCGCTCGCCGCGCGCGGCCTGCGCGGGCTGGGACTGGGCGGGGTCGACCGGCTGCTCGGCGGCGTGCTGGGTGCGGTGCGTGCCGCGATCGTGATCCTGCTGGCGGCGCTCGGCGCGCATCTGGCGGGCTGGTCCAAGCAGCCCGCGTGGACGCAGGCGCTCAGCCGCCCGCTGCTCGACGCGCTGGTGCAGCGTGCCGAGCCCTTCCTGCCCGAGCGCCTGTCCGGCGTGCGGCGGACCTGACGAACCCGGATCGACGTCCCCCGGCATCGGCCGGATCCTGAAGCGAACGGAGAGACACCATGTGCGGCATCCTCGGCGTCGTGGCGCGGACCCCGGTCAACCAGCTGCTCTACGACGGGCTGCTGCTGCTGCAGCACCGGGGGCAGGATGCGGCGGGCATCGCCACCTCGAACGGTCGCGCGTTCGCGATGCACAAGGCGAGCGGCCTGGTGCGCGACGTCTTCCGCACGCGCAACATGCGCGGCCTGCCGGGCCGCTCCGGCATCGCGCACGTCCGCTATCCCACGGCGGGCTCGGCGAGCAACGAGGAGGAGGCGCAGCCGTTCTACGTGAACGCGCCCTTCGGCGTCACCCTCGCGCACAACGGCAACCTGACGAACAGCGACCCGCTGAAGGGCGAGATGTTCCGGCGCGACCGCCGGCACATCAACACCGAATCCGACTCCGAGGTGCTGCTGAACGTGCTGGCCAACGAGCTGCAGGCCGCGGCCGTGGGCGTCTCGCTCGACCCGGACACGATCTTCCGCGCGGTGGCCGAGCTCCACAAGCGCGTGAAGGGCGCCTACGCGTGCACCGCCGAGATCGCCGGCTACGGCGTGCTCGGCTTCCGCGATCCCTGGGGCATCCGGCCGCTGTGCTACGGCGCGGCCGAGACCGAGAACGGCACCGAGTACCTGATCGCGTCCGAGTCGGTGGCGCTCGAGGGCCTGGGCTTCCGCTTCGTGCGCGACGTCGCGCCCGGCGAGGCGGTGTTCATCGACCTCGACGGCAACTTCCACGCGCGCCAGTGCGTGCCCGGTGCGTCGCTGAACCCCTGCATCTTCGAGTACGTGTACTTCGCGCGGCCCGACTCGGTCATCGACGGCGTGTCGGTCTACGACGCGCGCCTGAAGATGGGCGAGTACCTCGCCGAGAAGGTCCGCCGCGAGCTGTTGGCGGGCGACGTCGACGTGGTGATGCCCATCCCCGACACCTCGCGCCCCTCGGCGCAGCAGCTCGCGAACCGGCTGAACCTCGACTACCGCGAGGGCTTCATCAAGAACCGCTACGTGGGCCGGACCTTCATCATGCCGGGGCAGGCGGTGCGTCGTAAGTCGGTGCGCCAGAAGCTCAACGCGATGAGCATCGAGTTCCGCGGCAAGAACGTGCTGCTGGTCGACGACTCGATCGTGCGCGGCACCACCTCGCACGAGATCGTGCAGATGGCGCGCGACGCCGGCGCGAACAAGGTCTACTTCGCGTCGGCCGCGCCGCCGGTGCGCTTCCCGAACGTCTACGGCATCGACATGCCGACGCGTGCCGAGCTGATCGCCAGCGGCCGCAGCGACGAGGAGATCCGCCGGGCGATCGGCGCCGACGCGCTGATCTACCAGGACATCGAGTCGATGAAGCAGTCGGTGCGCGACCTCGGGCCGCACCTGTCGGGCTTCGAGGCGTCGTGCTTCGACGGCCACTACATCACCGGCGACGTCACGCCCGAGTATCTCGACGGGATCGAGGCCGCGCGCAACGCGCCGCAGCCGGCGGGCGAGGAACCGGGGACGCGGGCGCAGATGAACCTGCAGTTCTCGGTCGCCGACGATCGCCGCTGAGAAGCCGCGAAGACACCTGCTGCGCGTCCCGAGCCGGCGCCTGCGGTGCTCGGCGTACATCACGTACGGCTCCGCCCCTCGACACCGGCTCCGGCCTGCTCGCTGCCGTTTCCTCGCGACGTCTCCGTCGTCGAAGGTCAACCCGCGGGTGCCGTGTAGGCCCACGGCCGCCGCGCGCGATCGGCCTCGCGCCAGCGCTCGATCTCGTCGCGCGCCGCGAGCGTGAGCCCGATCTCGTCGATCCCCGCGAGCAGCATCTCGCGCAGCGTGCGCGGCGCCTCGAACGCGATCGCACGGCCCGAGGGCGTCCTCACCCGCTGGGTCTCGAGGTCCACCGCCACCGACGCGTGCCCGCCCGCGGCCTCGACCTCGTCGGCGATCGCGCGGACCTCGGCGATCGGCAGCTCCACCGGCAGGATCCCGTTGCGGAAGCAGTTGTTGTAGAAGATCCCGCCGAAGCTGGGCGCCAGGATCGCGCGGATGCCGAACTCGCGCAGCGCCTTCGGCGCGCGCTCGCGCGACGAGCCGCAGCCGAAGTTGCGGTCGGCGAGCAGCACCTGCGCGCGGTCGTAGGGCGCGCGGTTCAGCACGAACTCCGGGTTCAGCGCGCCGTCGGCGAGGAAGCGCGCGTTCGCGAAGAGCGCCGCGCCGTAGCCCTTGGCGTCGGTGCCGCCGAGGAAGCGCGCGGGGATGATCTGGTCGGTGTCGATGTTGATGACGAGCATCGGCGCGGCGATGCCCTCGATGCGGGTGAACGCTTCCACGGCCACGGATCTCCTTCGGTCAGCCGAGCGCGCGAGCGTCGGCGATGCGGCCCGCGACCGCGGAGGCGGCCACCGTCGCCGGGCTCGCGAGGTGCGTGCGCGTGCCCGGGCCCTGGCGGCCCTCGAAGTTCCGGTTGGTCGTGCTGATGGTGCGCAGCCCCGCGAACCGGTCGTCGCCGATGTGGCCGCAGAAGCCGCAGGCGGACTCGTGCCACTCGAAGCCGGCCTCGCGGAACACCCGGTCCAGCCCCTCGGCCTCGGCGGCGCGCTTGACCGGCGTGGAGCCCGGCACGCAGACGGCCTGCACGCCGGGCGCCACGCGACGGCCGCGCAGCACCTCGGCCGCGGCGCGCAGGTCCGAGAGCCGCGCGTTCGTGCACGAGCCGATGTAGGCGACGTCCACCGGCAGGCCCGCGAGCGGCGTGCCCGGCTGCAGCTGCATGTAGCGCAACGCGCGCTCGGCGAGACCGCGCGCCTCGGCGTCCGGCTGCTCCGACGGATCGGGCACCCGGCCGTCGATCGAGGTCACGTGCTGCGGACTCGTGCCCCAGGTGACCTGCGGGCGCAGCGCCGAGCAGTCGACGACGACCTCGCGGTCGAAGCGCGCGCCCTCGTCGGTGGCGAGCGTGCGCCAGTAGGCCACCGCCCGGTCCCAGTCCGCGCCCTTCGGCGAGTGTTCCCGGCCCGCCAGGTACTCGAAGGTCGTCTCGTCCGCCGGCACGAAGCCGTACTTCGCCTGGAACTCGATCGCCATGTTGCACAGCGTGAGCCGGCCCTCGACCGGCAGCGCGCGCACCGCCTCGCCCGCGTACTCCACGGCGTAGCCGATGCCGCCGTTCGCGCCCACCTGGCCGATCAGCGCGAGGATCATGTCCTTGGCGTGCACGCCCGGGGCGAGCCGTCCGCGGAACTCGACCCGCATGGCCTTCGGCCTGGCCTGCGCGAGCGTCTGCGTGGCCAGCACGTGCTCGGCCTCGGACGCGCCGATGCCCCAGGCGAGCGCGCCCACGCCGCCCACCGTGCTGGTGTGGCTGTCGCAGCAGACGAGCGTGGTGCCCGGCAGCGCGATGCCCGCCTCGGGCGCGACCACGTGCGCGATGCCCTGGCGCGGGTCGTCGTAGTCGATGAAGTGGACGCCCCAGCGCCGCGACGCGAGCCGCGTCGTGTCGATCATCTGCGCGCCGCTCTTCGAGACCGACTCGTTCGGCCCGCGCCCCGGACGCGTCGAGATCAGGTGCTCGATGATCGTGAACACCTGCCCGCGGCACATCGGCTCGCGGCCGGCCTCGGCGAGCGCGCGCACCGCCTGGCTGCCCGACAGCTCGTGGAGCACCAGGCGGTCGATCTGCAGCAGCTCCAGGTCGTCGCCCATCCGGCGGATCGCATGGTCCGCCCACATCTTGTCGAAGCTCGTGCGGGGCGCGGCCATGCTCAGTCCGCCGCGTAGCGCTTCTCGAGCGCCTTGAAGCCGTCGTGGTCGAGCATCCGCTGCCGCTCCTCGAACATCATCAGCTGGTCCTCCGCGCCCGCGATCGAGCCGTGCTCGTGCAGGTGCCCGAGCACCCGGCGCATCGCCATCATCGAGGCCTGCAGCGCGGCGTTCGCATAGCCGATGCCGCCGTAGCCCATCCTCGCGAGCGCTTCGCGCGGCAGCAGCGGCGTCTTGCCGCCGATCACCATGTTGCACAGGTGCGGACCGGGCACGCCGGCGGGGATCGCGGCCAGTTCCTCGACCGAGCGCGGCGCCTCGACGAAGAGCCAGTCGGCGCCCGCCTCGCGGTAGCGGTTGGCGCGGTCGAGCGCGCCCTGCAGGCCCTCGACCGCGCGCGCGTCGGTGCGCGCGAGGATCATCATCGAGGCGTCGGCGCGCGCGTCGCAGGCGGCGCGGATCTTCTGGATCATCTCGGCCGCCGGCACCACGTCCTTGCCGTCGAAGTGCCCGCAGCGCTTCGGCGAGGTCTGATCCTCGATCATGATCGCGTTGGCGCCGGCCCGCTCCAGCGCGCGGACCGTGCGCTGCACGTTGATCGCGTTGCCGAAGCCGGTGTCGGCGTCGACCACGATCGGCACGTCCACCGCGTCGCGGATCGCGGCCACGTGGTCCACCAGCTCGGTCACCGAGGTGAGCCCGATGTCCGGCTTGCCGAGGAAGGTGTTGGCCACCGCGGCGCCGCTCACGAAGACCGCGTCGAAGCCGGCGGCCACGATGAAGCGCGCGGCTAGCGCGTTGCCCGCGCCGGGCAGGAGCGTGCCGCGGCCCGGCTCGACCAGCCGGCGCAGGCGCGTGTTCAGGGTCTCGGTCGTCACGTCGGTCCTTTCATTCCGCCTTGATCTGCGCGCGCTGCGCGACGTCGCGCCAGCGCTCGATGTCCTGCCGGATCAGCACGGAGAGCCGTTCCGGCGCGCCGCCCACGGCGCCCACGCCGTCGGCCGCGAGCTTCTCGGTGACCTCGCGCGAGGCGAGCACCGCGTTCACCTCCGCATTGAGCCGCGCCGCGATCTCGGCGGGCAGCCCGCGCGGCGCGATGATCCCGTTCCAGGCCCAGAACTCGAAGGGCACGCCCTGTTCGGCGAAGGTGGGCACGTCTGGGAACGCGGCGAGGCGTTCGTTGCCCGCCACCGCGAGCACCCGCGTGCGGCCCGAGCGGTGCATCGGCACCGCGAACTGCGGCGTGGCGAACATCGTCTGGATGTTCCCGCCGAGCAGGTCGGTGAAGGCCTGCGAGGTGCCCTTGTACGGCACGTGCGTGAGCCGCACGCCCATCTGGAAGGCCATCCACTCGGTGTTGAAGTGCGCCTGCGAGCCGGTGCCCGCCGAGCCGTAGGCGAGCGCGCCGGGCCTGGCCTTCGCGAGCGCGACGAATTCGCGCAGCGTCTTCGCGGGGAAGTCCGGGTTGACCAGCAGCACGCCCGGCTCGCGCGACAGCAGCGCGATCGGCACGTAGTCCGCGAGCGGGTCGAACGCGAGCTTCGAGATCACCGCCTGGCACGGGTAGCTGGCCGAGATGGCGACCAGCGTGGTCCCGTCGGGAGCGGCCTTCAGCCCGGCCTCGGTGCCCAGGTTGCCGCCCGCGCCCGGGCGGTTCTCCACGTTGACCGCCACGCCCAGCCGTTCCGCGAGCCGCGGCGCGAGCTGGCGCGCGAGCGTGTCGCCGCCGCCGCCCGCGGAGTAGGGGACGATCAGCCGAACCGGACGGTCCGGCCAGCGGGCGGCCGGCTGCTGCGCGACCGCCGCGCCCGGGCGGGCGGCCGCGGCCAGCGTGGCCGCGCCGACCGCGGTGAGGGCGAGCGCCCTGCGTCTGTCCATCTCTCGGGTCCTCCCTGGACCGCCGGTGCCGGTCCGGTCTCCCCGAGCGAGCCGGTCCGTGCGCCGGGGCGTCGTGCGCCTGCGCCGTCCTGATTCGACGACCGCTCCCGATTGTAGGCGATCGACGGCGGCGTGCCGGTCCGCGGCCGGCATCGGGCCGCGCCGCGGCCGCGGACCGCCGTGGTATTCTCCGTCCGCGCCGATTTGTCTCGCTTGCGGGCGCGTTACAAATGCAGCTAAACCGACCGGGCCCGAGCCCGCCGATGCTGCACGCACGGCGGGCTTCTTGTTTTCCGGACTCCGATCGACATGACGACCGCTTCCGACCGGCCGCTCGGCCTCGACACCCTCGCCATCCGCGAGGGCCTGGCGCGCACCCAGTACAACGAGCACAACGAGCCGCTCTTCCTCACCTCGAGCTTCGTGATCGACAATGCCGCCGAGGCGGCCGCGCGCTTCATGGGCGACGAGGAGGGCTTCATCTACTCCCGCGCCGGCAACCCCACGGTCACGTCGTTCCAGATGCGCCTGGCCGCGCTCGAGGGCGCCGAGGCCTGCGTGGCGACCGCCTCCGGCATGTCGGCGATCATGGCCACCTTCATGAGCCTGACGCGCGCGGGCGACCACGTCGTCGTCGCCTTCGAGCTCTTCGGCGCGACGCTGCAGCTGATGGGCATCCTGCAGCGCTTCGGCGTGGAGGTGAGCTTCGTGCCGGTCGACGACGCCGAGGCCTGGCGCCGCGCGATCCGTCCGAACACGAAGCTGCTCTACCTCGAGAGCCCGTCGAACCCGCTGACGAAGCTGGCCGACGTGCGTGCGATCGCCGCGATCGCGAGATCGGCCGGCATTCCCTTCGCGGTCGACAACTGCTTCTGTTCGCCCGCGCTGCAGAAGCCGCTCGAGCTGGGCGCCGACATCGTCGT